>JBCAWW010000306.1:0-6734 GCA_038534415.1 Bacteroidota bacterium
GCATAATGGTCGCCCGTACCATTATGCTAAGTTAGAGTGGAACCACAAGAAGATATTGTCCCATCTCAGCGCGCATCACCCCGGTATTGAAGCCCTCCCATTTGAACAGGGATCCACCGCTGTCAACTACCAAATCCCCGGCTTTAAAGGCAAAGTGGGGATCATAGCTGCTTTTACGCGTACCTTCTGTGGGAGCTGTAACCGCATCCGGATGACCGCCACTGGTACGCTAAAAACCTGCCTATATGATGATGGTGTCCTAGATTTGCGTACTTTGCTACGGGATGGTTCAGATGATACTGCTATCAAACAAGCCTTATTAGGGGCTTTCGGTAGCAGAGCTAAGGATGGGTATGAAGCCGAAAAAGCTCGTAAGTCCAAAGGCAAAGTCTCTGAATCCATGTCAACTATTGGAGGATAATTAGCTAGCATGTCCAGAATCTTAAATATCTGCCTTGTTTGTTTTGCCCTGCTGTTGTTTGCTTGTCAACAAAACCCAAGTGATAAGGGCAATGAAGTTGCCTTAGAAGAGGAAACGGAGTCCGGCGTTATCCAAGAGGAGCCCAGCACGCCTGCCAAAGCGCCTACTCCTGCTCCAAGCACAGGCATAGCAGACATTCTGCCTTATGAGATTGGGGAGCCCAAGGACCTCAGTCCCAAAGCCCAATTGGCCTATCAAGCTCAATGGGACCATTATGAATATCTCTCAAAGCAAATGGAGGAAGGCAAATTGCCTAGTACCTTCAGTGCTGAGGATCAAGAATTCTTGCGCAACTTTGATGAGACTCGTTCCCAAACGATTTATTATATCGGTACCCTAGGTGATTCTTGGTACAATGCGGGAGGTCCCTACAAACTCGCAGCCTCTTCGACTTTAGAGCCTGCTCCCCCCAACAGCTACTATGCTGACAATGCCCACGATTTCGATTTGTCTACGGCTTGGATCGAAGGCAGTTATGGCTATGGCGAAGGAGAATATCTTGAATTTTACTTTGAAGCAAACTCACCTCCAGTAACGGAGGTCCTCATCCATAACGGCTACCCCAAAAGCCTTACGGCCTGGCAAAACAATAGCCGAATCAAAACCTTAAAGCTCAGCGTCAATGGCGAAGAAAAAGCCATCCTTCACCTTGAAGACAGCCGAGGAGAACAAAAATTTCAGCTGGGCGAGGAATTGCAAAGCAAAAGCGGAGACTTAGTTCTGCGATTTGAAATCGTCGAAGTATACAAAGGCGACAAATACGCAGATACAGGCCTTGCCGAACTTGAATTTGATGGTACTGGGGTGCTTTGTTTTGCTGCTGGAACCCTTATCACTATGGCTGATCAAAGTCAAAAGTCAATTGAAAAGCTAAAGCGAGGAGACAAAGTATTGGCTTGGGATGAGCAACTTCAGCAAAATGTTGCCGCCAAAGTAGAGCGTTTAGGTCAGCAAAAGCATCATGATTTAATGCAGATAAGCTGGTCAGGCGGGCAAATCATTACGACCCCTGATCATCCCTTTTATGTAGAAGGCAAAGCATGGGCCGTCTTGGATCCCAGTACGGCTGGCCGTTACCTTGGCTTTGATGCTTTGGCGACCATAGAAGTTGGGGATCAGCTAAAGTTAGCTTCTGAGGGAAGCGTTCGCGTACAAGCGATAGTCAAACTCCCCGCTCCGCAAATGACCTACTCCATCACTAGGCTGGATCAAGGAAGTGCTTTTTATGCCAATGGTCTGCGCGTAGGAGTAGAACGACTCAAACCGCTCAACTAAATGCGATGGATTTTCGGTAGCTTCTTGCTGCTGCTTTTTGCTTGTCAAACTACTCCCAAAGGTTTAAAAGTTGCCGTAGCAGCCAATCTACTACTGCCTCTGGAGGAAATTGCTGCTCAGTACGAGCAAAGCCACAATGAAAAGGTTTTGCTCATTCCCGGAGCCTCTGGGAGCCTAGCTACTCAAATCGAAAATGGAGCACCTTACGATCTTTTTATCTCTGCGAATGAGCGTTTTGCGAAGCATCTCGCTCAAAAAGAAAGATTGCAAGCAGAGCCAGTCCGGCTGATCCAAGGCAAACTCTTGCTGTGGCATAAAGCGACGCTAAACAAACTAGGTCCAGAGAACGAACTTACGGAGGGGATCAAAGTTGCCATAGCTGATCCCGAATTAGCCCCTTATGGTGCTGCTGCGAAGCAATATCTACAGGAACAACAGATTTGGGAGTCCATCCAAAGTAATCTAGTAATCGGCAAAAGTGTAGGCCAAGTCAATCAATATTTGGTGGCAGGTGTGGTGGATTATGCTTTTACAGCCCCGGCGGCCCGTTCGGTTGATTCTTTATTATTGGCGGGTCATTGGGAGGAATTGGCAGTGGATATACCGCTAAATCATCCCTTTATGCTCCTCAAAGAAGCAGGGCCGGAAGCGAGTCGATTTCTGGCGTATTTGGAAGGAGAAGATGCAATAGCTATTTTTTTGAAACACGGCTACTCTCTGAACCGCTAATTTTATAGGCCAATCTATATGCTCGCGCCCTTTTCTCTTAGTCTCAAACTCGCTGCTACGACGATTAGCCTATTGTTTTTGGTCTGTATTCCTTTGCTTTATTGGGTGCACCTCAAAAGCGGTCGATTGCGGCCTTTTTTCAAGAGTCTGATCAGTCTGCCTTTGGTTTTGCCACCTACCGTATTGGGGTATTATCTCTTGGTGAGTTTTCAGTCTGACCGATGGCTCGGGACCGCTTGGGAAAATATTTTTGGGCAGCAACTGGCCTTTAGCTTTGCTGGTTTGGTATTAGGCTCGATGATTTTTTCATTGCCCTTTTTGCTCAATCCCATTATCTCGGCCTTAGAAGGATTACCTGCCTCCTTTACCGAAGCGGCTTATATGATGGGCAAAACTCCTTGGCAAACCTTTTGGCGTGTGCTACTCCCCAACGTAAAGCAATCGATCATCGTCGGAGCGGTAATGGCATTTGCGCATACCATCGGCGAATTTGGGGTCGTTTTGATGATAGGGGGCAATATTCCCGAGGAGACAAGAGTGGCTTCAATTGCGATTTATCAAGAAGTAGAGGCCTTGCGTTACGATCAGGCCAATATCTATGCGCTAAGCCTCCTCATTTTTTCGTTTTTGGTATTGATGATTGTATATTTTGGATCACAGCACCAATCACGCAAACAATTCAAATAGCATGCAAAATCGATTTTTGGTCGGAGTTATCACACTTTCAGGGATTTCGTCTCTGCTTCATTTTGTTGGCTTACTCTCCAACGCCAGTGTTTTCTTGCCCCAATCTTATCTCATCTTTTTTTGGTGTAGCCTGATCCTCATCGTTGCCAATAGCGATATGCTCAATGAGATTCGCTTCAACCGCTTTTTTCAAGCCTTATTGATCTTGAGTGGCATTGGCTTGCTGATGCGGATTTTGCATTGGCCCTATGGTACTGAAATTTTGATGGGAAGTCTCGTAACGGCTGGGCTCGGCTATGCTTACCGCTTTTGGGAGAAGCCTGACAAAGGATTGCTTGACATCCTGAAGCTGCTTTGGGTGCTGGCTGAGATCGTAGAAAAAATATTGAGATTTAATCATCTACCCGGCGCTCAACAAACGAGTTATGCTGCCGGAGTCTTATTTTTGGCTATGCTAGCGGTGTTTTTGTATCTAGGATTGAGAGAGGGATGGTTGTTATCTCCTTCGGAGAACGCTGAAATGGATGATCAGAATACAAGTCAGTAAGCAACTCAATGGGTCCCAAGGTCCTTTTGATCTCAACTTGGATATCGAGATAGCCGAAGGCGAACTTTGGTGCGTCATGGGGCCTTCTGGCTCGGGTAAAACCAGTCTTTTGCGCATGCTGGCTGGCCTGATGAAACCTGATCAAGGTTTCATCAAGACGGATGAAGCCGTATTTTTCTCAGACAAAATCAACCTTAGTCCCCAAAAGCGAGGACTAGGATTTGTGTTTCAAGATTATGCCCTTTATCCGCATTGGAATGTTTGGGACAATCTGAAATTTGCCCTCCCCAAAGGCGAAGACGAGAGTAAAATCAAGGCCATATTGCAGCAATTTGCCCTCTTAGATTTGGCGAAGCATCCGATAGAACGTCTGTCGGGCGGTCAAAAACAAAGAATCGCCTTGCTACGAGCCTTGCTGCAAAATCCCAAAGTCTTGCTCTTAGATGAGCCCTTATCGGCCTTGGATGAGGCACTACGCCGACAATGGCAAGACGATTTGCTCAGCTGGCGGCATACACATCAGCAGACTGTCATCATGGTTAGCCATGATCCGGTGGAGGCCATCCGCTTGGCCGATCATATGCTTTGGTTCGAAAACGGTCAGCTTAGTTGGCAGGGAAGTCCTAGGGATTATTTTGCTGCTGCGCAGAACGCTTTGTTTGCTGAGGTGCTTTCGATAGATAGCAACCAGCAAACTGCAAAACTCCTCATCGGCAAGAAAGTCATGCAGCTCCCCCTCGAAAAAGCTTGGGCCGTGGGCGCACAGGTGGAGATCAAGATTGAGTATTAAATACTGTCACCTAACTAATCTGCCCGAAAGCGATAGAGCGGGAAGGATTCCCCTTTGAAAAAATCGTTCCGCGAAGCGGGCAACTCCAAAAGTGCGTTGACCTTGAGAAGGTTGACAAAATCTCCCGAACCATGACCCTCTATCGGTTGGGCCCAGATCTGCCCACTCTCATCTACCTCAGTTTTTACTTGCAAAAAGTAGGTTAAGGCGGGTTTGAAGGAGAAATCTTCTTTCAATTTGGCAAACTGCTTCGGTAAGCTACCCACTCCAATGCTAGCTCGAAACCAAGGGCGAAAGTAGCGGTGAAAATTGACAAAAGTTGAAACAGGATTGCCGGGTAAAGCGAAGAGAATATGACTTTGCTCTTTGTTGCAACCAAACCAAAATGGCTTGCCAGGACGCTGGGCAATGCGGTGAAACTTCTTTTCAATCCCCAACTCGGCCAAGGTGTCAGGAATAAAATCAAACTTGCCTTTTGAGACCCCGCCACTAAGGATTAGAATCGGAAATTGATCCATGATGCGCTGCAAAGTTTCGCGCATTGAGGCCGGATCATCCACGATATGAAAGGTAGCGGCTTTGACACCCCAAGCTTCGAGGGCAGCCTGAATCATATAGCCATTAGAACGCCTTATTTGGTGGGGGAGAGGCTGAGTTTCGATTTCGACTAGCTCATCTCCCGTAGAGATAATGGCAATCTTTGGGGATTTACGGACTTCTAGATGTGTATAGCCAGAACTGGCTGCGATGGCGATTTCTGGTGCTTCTATCCTTCGCCCAGAAGATACGAGCACTAAGCCTGCTTTATGATCGGTGCCTTGAAAGTGGATATTTTGCCTAAACTTGACGGCTTCGACTTGGAGTTCCGCGAAGCGGGGCCCTGAATCTCCTTCAATAATCTTGATGTCTTCGTAGCGGATAATCGTATCTGCTCCCAAAGGACAACTTGCGCCCGTCATGATCTCAATACAATGCTCCGCCTTGTCAAGGTTTTGTTGAGGCATCCCCGCCGCCTGGATGCTACTAATCTGAAACCTTCGTACTCCCTGCTCAAAATCTGCATATCGAATGGCAATCCCATCCATCGTAACCCGATCAAAGGGAGGGAAATCTCGATCTGCTTTAATGTCTTGTTGCAGGACTGTCCCAAAAGCTTGAGAAAGAGGGACATTTTGGTTGGGAATCTCGAGTAGAGTGTCGAGAATTATGGCTTCCGCCTGAGAAACACTTATCATAGAAAATGAAATTACTTATTTTTGCGCAATGAGCGAACAAAGTCAAAGCGGTTTTTCACATCTGGATGCTGAGGGCAATCCTGCGATGGTAGATGTAGGCGGTAAAGCGATCACCAGAAGAGAGGCTACGGCCCAATCTATCGTCTATCTCGGGGAGGAAATCATGCAGCAATTGCAAGGTGAGGATATCCAAACCAAAAAGGGGCCGGTTTTTCAAACGGCGGTGATCGCGGGAACTATGGCGGTAAAACGGACGCATGAATTGATCCCGCTTTGTCATCCTTTATTGATCGAAAAGATCAAGTTTAAGATAGAACCCATCGACGCTCGCTCCGTGGAAATCAATTGTACCGTAGCGATGACTGGCAAAACAGGCGTAGAGATGGAGGCTTTGACGGGGGCAAGTGTGGCTGCTTTGACGATCTATGATATGTGCAAAGCATTTTCGTTTGATATCAGGATCTTGCATACCCATTTATTGGCTAAGTCTGGTGGCAAAAGAGATTTTGATAGAAGGCAAAATCAAGGTGACACCAAAGCTAAAAGCGATTAAGTTTTTGTGAAGAATCGCCTTACTCGCAGGAAATCTGATCATTGTAGTGTTTTTTGGTTCCAAAACACTGATGCTCTTCTTATTGCAAACGCTCTCGCGGGACAATGGACCCATTTATACAGAGACTAATCTTGATCAGCTGATTGTCGAACCTTGGAATGCAGCCTCAGCTATCATATTTGTTTTTATAGCCCTATACTGGCTAGTTCGATTGAAAAATCAAATTCGACAACACATCTTTCTGTATGTTTCAAGCTGGATTTTATTGATAGGAGGGGTAGGAGGTTTTTTATACCATGCCTTTAGGGTTTCAGAGGTGTTTTTGACGATGGACTGGGTGCCAATCGCGATACTCAGCCTAGCGGGTAGTGGTTTTTTCTTTTATCAGTTTACGGGCAAAACTTGGGCGGGTATCATTTGGCTCATTGGTGCTTTTG
>JBCAWW010000307.1:0-6724 GCA_038534415.1 Bacteroidota bacterium
CCACCACCGCCTAAAAATACGCGCTCGTTGAGTGAATAGCCCTCGATGGGACGACCTCCTAAACCGCCTACAGAGTCTCTGCGATCTCCTCCCCAACTACTATTACTTGGGCCTAATGTGAGTGCATTCTGATTCGATCCGGCATAAGAGTAGCCACCTCTACCTCCACCACTAGAATTGGTGTATCCTCCATAATGGATATAGGCAGGGTCTAATTGGTAAGCCGTAAATCCGACGATAGAAGTACTCATAACGCCATTGCCATTCCAATTGGCCAAAACGCCTGCGTTGGCGCCACCGCCACCACCTGCATTATGACTATTGCCACCACCGCCCCCATTGGCTGGAGCCCCTCTCGCATATCGGCCATTGAACTGGTCATATTCGAGATAAAAACCAGCAATACTTTCTCCTTTCTCAGCGCCTAATCCCGGATTGCTACTTACATAGGTCGCCGTGATCGTAGCTCCGTTAGTGGTAGTCGAATTGTCTCTAAGACCGCCTCTAAAACCAGCCGCTTCTGCATCGATTTCCCCGTCGACTGTGATGGTGTTGCTTGCTTGGATCGCTACGATCCCGCCTGTAATTCCATTCCATTTCTTAGCGATCACTTGAGCGCCTGCTTGGATGCTTAGGTTGGTAAATTGCGGGATGCGTACTACTTGCACATTGGCAGCAGTATTATAGTTTTTTGTCAAGGGGCTGCATATCTGGATATAGTGATTGAGAGAATCGACTCCAAGCACATAAGCCATCTCATAATTCCCGGCATTGTTTAGACTAGTGATCTCGCCCCAACTTCTCGTATTAGTTGAATTGATGCTGGCTCCTTGCATTTGAATGATCATGATGAGATCACCTGGGGCAATACCCGTCAATTCACTGACATTCATTACAAAAATTTGAGTGTCCCCAATGCTCGCATCAGCGACTACTTTTGAGTAGGTATTGAGGGTTGTATCTGAGGAGATACTCAATGCTCCGTCTTTGCCATTTTGGGCAAAGTTCAGGCTCGGCTTGAAAAGCAAAAAAGTGAATAGAAAGGCTAAGCAATAATGAAAAGCAGATGGTAAAACAAGGTCAAAGGATAAATCTTTATTCATTGGTGTGGCGTTTAGGCATATTACCTACGCTAAATAAAGAATCCTTTTTATGAGGGATGAAACGCCTTCTTTGCTTGTCCTTACAGGCCGCTAAACAGTGTGTGAAGGGATGGGCTTTAGTTGAGGTTTGTGTTCAAATTGCTGACTTACAGGTGTTTGGGGTTGTTTTCCTTCTCTTGATATTGAGGATATGGGAATAAAATGTTATTTTATTTAAAAAATATTTCAAATAATGTTGTAAATATTTCGACATTCGAAATGATACGATTGCTATCACCGATAGGGATTAATTTTCAATGATAATATTGGGGTTTTTGATTTGAATCTCCGCATCCATTTCTGTCAACAACTCGATATTGATCCCGTCAGCGAGGCCTGTTTGAATGTACAAGGTGTCAAATTGTTGATTACTTCTCTCCACTTCTACAAAGCTTGAATCTCCTTTAAACTGAAGCAGTGCTTCTTTGATGGCCAACACACTATCACGCCGCTCCAGCACGATGTCAGCATTGGCACTATAGCCAGCCCGGATAAACTGATCCTCACGTAACTGAATTGCCGCTCTAATCTCAAACTGAATCGCGCCATTTTCCTCTAGGCCTTTAGGCGAAATATGCTCAAGTGTAGCCGGAAACTCGATGTCTTCGATGGCACCAATAGTCAGCAATAAAGGCATGCCTTCCTTGATCTTTCCAACTTCCGCTTCATCTACCTTGCCTTCAAATATCATTTCGTCCATATTGGCGACAATGGCGATGGTGGTACCATCATTAAAGGTATTGGCTTCGATCACTGAATTGCCTTCTTCGATGGGTACATCTAGCACCATACCTGAGATGGTCGCTCTAATATTGGTATTGGCGGTTTTACCCGAACGCTTAGTGGAGCCTCTGCGGATCAGATCAAGATTGTCCTGCGCCCCCTGTAACTCTTGCTGGGCATTGAGATAAGATAGTTCTATCTCCTGAAAAGTCGCTTGGGCGATTACGCCCTCTTTGAGGAGCTGTTCGTTGCGGTCAAAGTCTCTTTTTGCATTCTTCATGGCGATTTTGGCACGTTCTAGCCGATTTTCGGCATTATTGAGGTTGACCATATCTGGGATAATTCGCACCGTCGCGATCAAATCACCTACCTTGACCATATCACCCGCTTCGACATGGAGTTTACTGATCAAACCTGATACCTGAGGCTTTACCTCTACTTCTTTGCGCGGCACTACTGATCCCGTAGCCACCGTTTTTTTGATGATATCAGTATAAAATGGACTGTCTGTTTCAAAGATGATGGGTTCCTCTTCGTTTTGGCTAATCAAAAAATAAGCACCTCCTACCAAGAGTAAGCCTAATAATCCCAACAAAATAATGCCTGTAGTTTTCATCTTTTCGCTTGATTTTGAGGTCCGTTTCTACCTCTATATTTTTGCTTATTTCTGTTTTTGTTACCGCTGCGCGGAACGCTCATTCACAACTCTACTCTGCTCTTAATGCTTCCACCGGTCGTACCCGCACCGCCCTTTGGGCCGGAATCAAACCCGCCAATAAACCTGCGCCCATCAGTATCCCTAAGGCTCTAAAGGCCAAAGCCAGATCAATAAAAGGAGCGCCAAACATGCCTGTATCCTGCCCCTCTATGAGCATCGCCACCAATTCGAGCAGCCCCATACCAATGAGTAAGCCAATGTAGCCAGCCAAAACTGTCAAGATGATGGCTTCAGCCACGACTTGGCTGATGATCGAAAAGGGCTTTGCGCCAAGGGCACGACGAATCCCAAATTCCTTTGTCCGCTCTTTTACCGTCACCAACATGATATTGCTGATACCAATGGCGCCTGCCAAAAGCGTAAAAAAGCCTACGATCCAAGAGATCGATCGGATCCCAAAGAAAACATTCTCGATCTCGTCAAATTCTTCCTCCATATTATAATGCCCAAATGCGCGCTCATCATCCGGCGAAATAGAATGTCGCTTCTGTAAAATCGCTAGGACTTCATCTTCCAAGTCGGCGCCACTTTCGCCTGGCTTAGCTGTAATGGCAAAGTAGTTGATCCGATTGCCATAGTTAAACGCCTTTTGAAAAGTGCTAAAGGGCACAAATATCTTTTGAGTTTCGCGTTCGGCACGGCCGCCTGTAGCACGAGTGTTAAATACCCCGACGACTTGAAAATAAGTACCATTGATCTTGAGATAATCTCCCACAGGCTCCTCCTCTTCACTAAACATGAGCTCTCGTACCCTTTTCCCAATCACACAGATCTTGCGAGTATCTTTGATATCTAACTGATTGAGAAATCGCCCCGATGTCATCAGCATGGGTTCTACATACTGGATATCTGGATAATCTCCAGCTATCTCAAAAGAGCCCGATCTACTAGCATGAGTGACCGTTCCTGAAAAATCGCTCCGAGGACAGATGTATTCTGCATTGGGCAATAAATGAGGCAGGACATCATAATCATCATTGGTCAGGCTAAATCGACGCCCCGGTTGAAAACCTTTGTAGGGCTGCGTAGTGCGGCGTGCCCAGATAAATAAACTATTAGTCGAGCGTCCTCCCATATCCTGACGGACGCCACTCTCGAGTCCATTGCCCGCACCCATCATCACGATCAGCATAAACATACCCCAAAATATACCCAAGGCAGTCAGGAAAGTCCGGAGCGGACTCCTGAGCAATGAGTGCATGATTTCTTGCCATTTATCTAGATCGAACATAGGGTGTTTCTATTCTTCTCTTAGGGCTACAATCGGACGTATTTTGGCGGCTCGGTACGAGGGCATCCATCCCGCAAAAGCACCCGCAACAACTAGTAGGGTCATCGCCCGAAAGGCTACGCCAAGATCAATCTCTGGATGATGAAAAATTCCGATTGCGTCGAGATCAACTCCTTGCATCAAATTGAAGTCTTGGAGAAATTCTAGCCAAATCCCGCTATTGTAAAACTCGAGGGTGCCGATGCCGAGCAAAATACCCAGATAACCCGAAATCGTGGTGATGAAAACGGATTCTTGCAATATCAAACCGATAATAGAGTTGGGGGTAGCACCTAAGGCTTTTCGAATCCCAATTTCCTTAGTGCGTTCTTTTACCACGATGAGCATGATATTGCCTACCCCGATGATGCCTGCCATCAAGGTCCCAATCGCGATAAACCAAACAAAAATCCGCATGCCCATCATGACATCCTTAAACTCCTGATAGTTTTCGATATTGTTGCGCACCCATAGCGCTTGTCGATCTTTGGGGTTGAAGTGGTGGCGTTCAGCGAATAGCTGTCTCACCCTACGCGCGATATCTTTACTCTCGTTTAAAGTCGCGTCGCCCATGGTGAAGATGATCCGGTTGATTTCGTTTTTACCATTGAAAATCCGCTGGGCCGTAGTGATGGGGAGATAGATCACTTCTTCTTCGCCAGCGTCAGCCAGGGATTCTTTACTTACACCTACAACGGTGAACGCGAAGTTGTTGATTTTTATATCCTTGCCAATGGGGTCGCTACCTTCCCCAAAAAGAGCATCTCTCACTCTACGTCCAATAACGGCTACTTTGCGGTAGTCTGCTAGGTCTCTATCGGTGAGATAGCGGCCCATATCCATTTTGGTATTTTCTACTTGTTGATGGCCGGGGTGGACACAGCGGATACTGAAGCTGCCAAAATTGTTTTGATAGGAAATGACCGTAGTACCGGGGATGTAAAAGCGAGAAGAGATATACTCGACCTCTGGGATACCGTTTTTGATGAGTTCGTAATCATCGTTGGTGAAGCGGATTCTACGTCCGGCCTTATAGCCTTGGTAGGCTTCGGCTGTGCGGCCCGGAAAAATGAAAATGCTATTGATCGCATCGGAGGCAATTTCGCGGGTGATGCCATTTTCTAAGCCTTTGCCTGCTCCCAAGAGTAAGACCAGCATGAAGATTCCCCAACCTACGCTGAAGCCAGTCAATAGGGTACGAAGCCGATTGCGTCGGATCGTTTCAAATATTTCCTGCCATTTATCTAGGTCGAACATCTTTTCCTGGATTGGGGCTTGATTGCAAGGAGTTGAGCGTTCTGCGGAGCAGTCTTTAAGGGCGAATGATCAAATCTCTTTTTTCTTCTCTTTCGATCAGGCCGTCTCTTAGGTGGATCACTCTTTTGGTCATCTCGGCGATGTCGTGTTCGTGGGTTACGATTATCACGGTAATGCCTTCATCATTGATGTCATGCAAAACCTGCATAACCTCGTGTGAGGTTTGGGTATCGAGGGCACCGGTCGGCTCATCTGCCAAGATCATTTGCGGCTGCGAAATCAAGGCTCTAGCGATGGCGACGCGTTGTTTTTGCCCGCCTGACATTTCGTTGGGTAGGTGATCGGCCCAAGCGAGGAGCCCAACTTTATCCAAATACTCCTCAGCCATCGCATTGCGTTTGCGGCGGCTGACGTTTTGGTAGTATAGGGGAAGAGCTACGTTTTCGCGCGCACTTTTAAAGGAGATCAAATTGAAGGACTGAAAGACAAAGCCGATAAACTGATTGCGGTAAACTGCCGCTTTGGTTTCAGATAGGTTTTTGATCAAAGTATCTCCGATATAATAGGAGCCTTCGTCGTAGTTGTCGAGGATCCCTAATATGTTGAGGAGCGTAGATTTGCCTGAGCCCGACGAACCCATAATCGAGACCAGTTCTCCAGTTTGGATATCGATATCAATCCCCTTGAGTACATGGAGGGATTGCTGGCCAATCGGGTAGGACTTGTGGATGTTTTGTAGACGTAGCATCGTACTCGCTAAATAAAAAAATCCTAAGCTCTGTTGCTTGCGGTTGGTCGAAGCCTAGAAGTCATTGGTCGAGAAAATCGGACTGATTCCCTGTATTTAGGGTAAAAAGGGCCCATAGGTGAGCAAAAAGGCTAGACTAGGAGAGAGGATTCTAAGCAAATTTTAATTCACTCAGCTTCGCAGAACGCTTAGTTAGCTATCCTTTTCAGGGAAAGTACTTCCGACTATTGGGCGGGAAGCGCCATTCAGGAGTAGTGAGGGCCCCTGGTCGGGAACGATACCACGGACTGATCTGCGGATCGTTGGGGTTGCGGAGGATGTGCATTTCCTGAGCCGGCATATAGCTTTGCGCCAATAAGAATAAGCGTTCTCCGGAGGAGCTATCCACGGCCACATCTACCACAATCACGGCATGTCCTGGGAAGCCACCTTTGATAAATATTTCGCCTGCTTGGATGGGGGTGTCATCACTGCGAGAAGGTAGGTCTCGGTCCAAGGAGTAGGTGCCTGCATAGCTAAAAACGATATCCATATAGGATCGAAAAGAGGCGTGGGAGGAGCTGGGCGTATGCGTTTTGACCCAATTTACCGAATTGCCATTGATACGGGGTCGATAACCAGCTTGCCAGCGTGTATAGGCTGCTTCATCCCCGCTTGTAAAGCGAAAATTGATGCGTTCATAAGCTTTGGCGGCGTAGTCATATTCGGCTTTGAGGCGCATGACGGCGTCGGCACATTGTTGGAGATCTCGTTTGCCTACGTCGATATTGATGACGGCATGGTGGGCACTTTGATTGCCCTTGAGTTGGCCGTTGTAAAGGCGTACATCTGGTCTGCCGGCTTTGAGCGGTAGGAAGCGCAACCAA
>JBCAWW010000308.1:0-6691 GCA_038534415.1 Bacteroidota bacterium
GAACATGCTTTTGAAGCCTTGTTGTTGCGGCATGTCGAAAAACATAAAATAGCGGATCAGCTTCTCGATAATTGGGTTCATTTACCCAAAGTGTATCATCGGCATCAAATGCGATAATTTTAATATTTTCTGTTTGCATAGCGACTTAGTGGACGGTCAAATTGTGTATATTTATTGGTGGTGTCAACACAAAAACATATTCGCCTCTTTGGCTTAGCGCTCCTCCTATTTGGGGCTTTGTTTTTTATGCTTTCGGCTGATTCGCCGAACGATCAGCTCTCCTTTAATCGCGACGTAAGGCCCATTCTCAATCAACATTGCCTAAGTTGTCATGGAGGTGTGCGGCAAAACGGGGGATTTAGCCTGCTTTTTGAAGCAGATGCCTATCTGCCTACCGAGTCTGCTTTGCCTGCAATCGTGCCCGGAGATGCCGAAGCCAGTGAGCTATTTAAGCGTCTCAATCATCCCGATCCTGAGATGCGGATGCCTTATGATGCTCCCGCACTCGATAAAACAGAAATTGAAATTCTCAGACGCTGGATTGATCAAGGCGCGAAATGGGAAACCCATTGGGCCTATCAAGTCCCTCAAAAAACCACCCCACCCTTTGATACGCTGGCGCCCATCGACGCTTTTGTCAAAGCAAAGCTACTGGCCCAAGGGCTTAGCTTCAATCCTCCAGCCCCCAAGGCCCAATTGCTTAGGCGAGTTAGCCTAGATCTTACGGGCCTACCTCCCAGCCCTCAAATCGCCCAGCGCTACCTCCAAGACAATAGTGAGCAAGCCTATGAGCAGCTCATCGACAGCCTATTGGCCTCGCCCTCATTTGGAGAACATTGGGCCAGCATGTGGCTCGACCTAGCCCGCTATGCAGACTCCAAAGGCTACGAAAAGGACCTCAATCGACAGATTTGGCCTTATCGAGATTGGGTGATCCGCGCCTTCAATGCAGATATGCCTTTTGATCAGTTTAGCATCGAGCAACTTGCTGGCGACCTACTTCCTTCCCCGAGCGAAGAGCAATTGCTCGCCACCGGCTTTCTCCGCAATAGCATGGCCAATGACGAAGGCGGGACCGATGACGAAGAGTTCCGCGTAGCGGCCCAAATAGAAAGAGTCGGCACTAGCTGGGAAGTATGGATGGGAACTACAATGGCCTGCGTCCAATGCCACAGCCATCCCTATGACCCGATCAGGATGGAAGACTTTTATGGCTTTATGGCCTATCTCGACAATACTGCCGACACCGACCTCTACAACGAACAACCCAAACAATTTCAGTATCCAGATAGTAGCCTGAGCGGTGTTCAACAAAAGATCGATTGGGTACTGAGTCAAACTGAGCAGCAGATCAATCTGCCAGACACCTTTTTTCATCCTCAAACTCAATCTCTACTCTGGCAATTGGGATACCGCCGGATCGAAGGCGAGGAATATCAGGCCCATAGCGAACTCATCGAACTCAATGCTCCGCGTCAGGAGTCCGTTTCCCAGATTCAGGACTCTTCTTGGGTGATGTATCGCGACATTATGCTTGACGGCATTGACCAAATTGACGTTCACTACACCACCCCGCATTCGGGTGCTTATTTAGATATTTATCAAGACGAGCTTTATGGACCGCTGCTCGGAACGCTTCGTCTCGGCAACACCAATGGTTGGAAGGAGTCTGCTACTAAATCTTTGCGTTTTGCCCCGCTGCGCGGAACGCATGATTTGTATTTTCACTTTCGCATGGCGCAGGACTTTAGCAACGAATTGATGCGCTTGGATTGGTGGCAATTGGTCCCCGCACAGTCTACTTATACTCAGGCTAGCCCAGCCTTAAAAGACTCAATTGAAGCCCTGGCTCTGGTCCCCGCGCAAGCCAGTTTGATCCTTCAGGAGCTGGCTGGAGAAGCGAGGCGGGAGACTCAGCTTTTCAATCGAGGCAATTGGCTTGATCCGTTAGAGGTCGTAGCTCCTAAGCTAGCAGATATTTTTGCGGCTTCGCCGAACGATCGTCTCTCTTTGGCCCGCTGGACAGTAGCCCCTGAAAATCCCCTCACCGCAAGAGTAATGGTCAACCGCTTTTGGCAACAATTATTTGGGCAAGGCATAGTAGCAACCCCCGAAGATTTTGGCACCCAAGGAGCCCAGCCTAGTCATCCAGCTCTTTTGGATTACTTAGCGGTAGAATTTCAAACGACTTATGGTTGGTCGATCAAACGATTACTCAAGGAGCTCGTCCTCTCCCAAACCTACCGTCAAAGTAGTCGCAGCGACAGCTTACGCGAAGCCATCGATCCATTCAATCAGTTACTTTCAAGGAGCAAACGCGTTCGGCTGACAGCCGAACAAATCAGAGACCAGAGCCTCTCGGTAGCAGCCTTATTGGATGAGAGAATGTATGGCCCCCCAGTACGAGTGGAAGCGCCAGTATCCAACGATCCCTATCGCCAAGGCAATCTCATTGATTTTGATCCTTACCGTCGTTCGGTATATACATTTTGGAAACGCACCTATCCGGTCCCCTTCCAAATCACCTTTGATAGTCCTCAGCGTAATATTTGCAGCAGCCGTCGGATCAATACCAATACCCCTTTGCAGGCCCTAAGTATGCTCAATGATTCGATCATGTTTAGAGCTGCCCAACACCTAGCGGCACAGTTTGCGTCTGAAACAGATCCCAAAATGGCGATCATAAAGGCCTACCAAAAACTGTTTTATCGTTCTCCGCAGGAGGCCAAACTCCAAGCGCTCCACCAACTCTACCATCAGGCAGAGCAAACATACCAGCAAGACCAAAGTTTATTGCTTAGGCTAGCAGATGAAGGCTTCGAGCGGAACTCAAGACATGCGGCAATGAGCCTGACGATGAATGCGCTTTTAAATCTCGACGAATGGATCAGCAAACCATAATATGAATCACTTCGAGCAAGCATATTTTGAATACGCCCGCCTCAACAGTAGGCGAGAATTTTTGCGCAAGTCCATGACAGGATTAGGCGCAATTGCTTTGGGTGCCCTCGGGCTCAATCCGCCACAACTCAGTGCTTCTAACTTGATCAAACCAGGCCCCCAAGGCCCTATTTCTCCACATTTTGCCCCCAAAGCTAAAAATGTCATTTTCCTGCACATGGCAGGAGCGCCCTCTCAATTAGAACTGTTTGACTATAAACCTAAACTGGCCGAACTAGACGGACAAGTCGTTCCTGCTTCCCTCATGGAGGGCAAACGTTTTGCTTTTATCAAGGGGCAACCCAAATTATTGGGGCCACAGGCGACTTTTAAACGCTATGGTCGTTCTGGGACTTGGGTATCAGAGCATCTGCCTCACTTTGCCCAACAAGTAGATCAGGTGAGCTTCCTCAAGGCCATGTATACCGATGAGTTTAACCATGCACCGGCGCAGTTTATGGTACACACTGGCAGTCCTAGATTAGGGCGCCCAAGTATGGGTTCATGGATCGCTTATGGATTAGGTACCGAAAATGCGGATCTACCGGCATTTGTAGTATTGCTATCGGGTTATCTAGACCCCAGTGCCGGCAAAAGTATCTGGGGCAGTGGTTTCCTCCCAACGGTGCATCAAGGCGTGCAAATTCACAGCAAGGGGGATCCGGTGCTTAACCTTGGCAACCCGGCTGGCGTAAGCGACGAGCTGCGCAAGCAGTCCATCGAGATGATCAACAAGATCAATCAGACTGAATACGAAGAGGTGGGCGATCCCGAAATCCTAGCCAGAATTTCGCAATACGAACTGGCCTTTCGCATGCAAAGCTCCGTTCCCCAAACCATGGACATCACCGATGAACCAGACTATATACATGAGATGTATGGCACCCAGCCCGGCAAAAAAACCTTTGCCAATAATTGCCTGCTTGCCCGCAAGCTAGTCGAAAAAGGGGTACGCTTCATTCAGTTATTTGACCGCAATTGGGACCATCATGGGGTAGGAAAAGGCAATGGCGTAAGTGATGGTTTGGCCAATGCCAGCCAAAAAATAGACCGTCCTATCGCGGCCTTGCTCAAAGACCTAAAGCAACGAGGCCTCCTGGATGAGACGCTTATCGTCTGGGCTGGAGAGTTTGGGCGCACGCCAATGATGGAAGCCCGCTCAGGGGCAAATTTTGCCGGTCGCGATCACCATAGTGACGCCTTTACCGTTTGGCTCGCCGGGGGCGGTATCAAAGCAGGCCATAGTCATGGAGAAACCGATGAAATTGGCTTTAATGGAATCGCCGGCCGTACCCATATACACGATCTACAAGCCACCATCCTCCACTGCTTAGGCTTGGACCACGAAAGACTGACATATGGCTTCCAAGGCCGTGAGTTTCGCCTTACCGATGTGCATGGGAACGTTATCAAGGAAATATTGGCCTAAATAGATGAATCTCATCGATATTTAGTTTTTTTAGGAATCACTAATCTACTTTTTACTTCTACTACTATGAACCGCTACCTACTCTTTTTACTGGGTACCTCCCTTTGGATTTTGTCGTGCAGCAAAGCTGTCCCACCACCAGAAGTAAGTCTACCAGCCGGATTTGTCATTGAGCACCTCTATAGCCCCACCGCTTTTGAGCAAGGATCATGGGTTTCGATGGCCTTAGACGACAAGGGACGGATTATCGCTTCGGATCAATATGGACATCTTTACCGCATAGTGCCGGATTCGATTGGGGTAGGCAGTACGGCCAAGGTAGAAAAACTCAATATCGAAATCGGCCATGCCCAAGGCATGCTTTACGCCTTCAACAGTCTCTATGTCGTAGTCAATTCTCGTGAAGGGGTCGCAGACAGAAATAGTGGTTTATATCGCCTTTTCGACACCAATGGCGACGACCAGTTTGACAAAATTGAAACCATCAGAGAATTTGAAGGCTCAGGAGAACACGGTCCTCACACCATACTCCTTTCGCCTGATGGGACATCTCTCTATTTGATCGCAGGCAATCATACCGATTTACCAGAAATGGATCATTATTTATTGCCCAATAATTGGGGAGATGATCGCCTCTTTCCGATCTACAAAGACCCTCGTGGCCATGCTTACGATCGTGCTGCTCCAGGCGGTTGGGTGGTACAGCTAGATCCAGATGGAGAGGAATGGACTTTGGTCAGCGCAGGTTACCGCAATCCCTATGATATGGCTTTCAATTCAGATGGTGATTTGTTTGTCTTTGACGCCGATATGGAGTGGGATATGGGGATGCCTTGGTATCGTCCTATCAGGCTTTGTCATGCCACCCATGGTAGCGAATTTGGTTGGCGTACTGGCTCAGGTAAATGGGCCAGCTATTATCCGGACAATCTACCTCCTGTGGTCAATATCGGGCAAGGCTCTCCCACGGGTGTAGTAGGCGGCCAAGGGCTAAAATTTCCAACACGCTATCAAAAAGGGATGTTTTTATTTGATTGGAGTTTTGGTACGGCCTATTTCATAGAACTCTCCCCCAAAGGCAGTAGCTGGACAGGCAACAAAGAAGAGTTCATGTCTGGCACTCCCCTCCCCCTCACCGATGGTATTGTGGGTAAGGATGGCGCCATGTACTTTTTGACTGGTGGTAGACGCTTACAGTCTGATCTCTACCGCGTTTATTACCAAGGTACAGAGAGTACCGATGCCCCCAGCCCAACAAATTTTAGTGCAGAACAAAAAGCCCTTAGGCAAGAGCGAATCGACTGGGAAAAACGCCTAGTCGAAGGCGAAAATACGGAAGCAAATGCAGCTGGTGATCTAGGCCAAACATACCGTCAAGCTTTTGCTAGCCCAGATAGATTTGTAAGATATACCGCCAGAGTGGCTGCAGAGCGCAAAGAGCAGAGCGAAACCTTAGCAGGCCAGCTAAAAGTAGAGCGTGATCCAAAAGTCCGTTTGAGCTATGCCTTAGCCCTAGCCAGAAGCAGCGAAAACGATCAATATCAAGAAGAAATCAATCAAGCCTTTACGCCTTATAATTTTGAAGTTTGGCCAGTGGACTTCCAGCTAGAATTGGTGCGGGGCATGGCGCTTAGTTTTGCTCGTAAAGGGATGCCCGCAGAACCCTATCGTACCCAAATTGTAGAGGCGTTATTGCCCCATTTTCCCAATGAGGACGCAAGACTCAATCGAGATCTTTGTGAGCTTTTGGTCTATCTCAAAGCTCCAGAAGCCGTAGCGCGTACCGTATCTCAGTTGACAGGTAAGTCCTTGGGCCAGATGCCCGTCGAGATGATTGATCTTTCCTTGACCGAGCGTAGTGAACAGTATGGCCCGACGATCAAAGATATGCTCGAAAATATGCCTCCAGTTGAAGAAATCTCTTTGGCGCATCACCTCAGTTTTGCAACCGTAGGCTGGACCCCAGAACTCAGACGCAAATATTTTGAGTGGTTTTATGACGCTATCCAAATGGAAGGAGGCGTAAACTATAAAGGATTTCTTGATCAGATGCGTTTGGCTGCTTTAGATAATGTCCCCTCCGGGGAACGCTCAGCCATGGCCGAAATCGTCGGAGAAATCCCCCCAAGCGTAGACCTTTCGGCTCTTCCTCAGCCACAAGGGCCAGGGCAAAACTGGCATCCCAAGGTGATCCGAGAAGCGTATTCCGCTTCAATCAAAGAAGGAAAAATTCGAGATTACAGCCAAGGAGCCAAGATGTACCAAGCCGCTATGTGCGAAGCTTGTCACCGGATGAAAGGCAAAGGTGGCAACGCAGGACCA
>JBCAWW010000309.1:0-6661 GCA_038534415.1 Bacteroidota bacterium
CCCCCATAATGACGATATCTAGCAATTGATCATCATTGAGGTCATATATGGCCAAATCACTATTTTGTAAACCAGAGATGAGCGGGTCTTGAAGAGCCGCAAAGTTATTTTCGCCTTGGTTATAGTAAACTTCTAAGATCAGATCCGTATCTCCCTCTCCAGTGAGAACGATATCAAACAATTGATCGTTATTGAGGTCTACGATTTCGACATCTCCGTTTCTAAGGTTTTCGAGATTTAGGTTTTCGCTGGCAAAACTGCCCGTACCATCATTGATAAAGACCTGAGTCGAAGGGCTACCATTTGCATCTCCTGTAAAGATTACATCAGCACTCCCATCATTATTCAAATCGCCCCAAGCGATTGCCGCTTGGGTAACATTTTGAATAGGCATGATCATCAAATCGAAGCTTGAGCCATTGTTGAGGTATAATGCTGAAAACCCATTGTTGCTCCCGTCTTTACCGGCGAGCGCGAGGTCAGGATCACCATCATTGTCAAAATCGTTGACCGCTAGGTCTCCCTCAGAAATATCGGTCAAATTGTTGCTCCAGGTTAAGTCCTCGTCAAACAGACCATCGTTGTTGATCAAAACAGCCGTATAGGCCGCTAAACTATTTGAGCTACCTGCCGCGATGATATCAAGATCACCGTCCACATCCACATCAGCCCAAACCAATGATGCCGCTTCAAGTCCGTCAGGAACATTGGGACCAAAAGCCAGTGCGCTCATGTCAACAAAGTGAGGCTGAACGTAGCTTATGCTTTGTTCGGCAGTAAAAGGCCCGCCTTCAAAATCAGCATCCACCGCTTGTACAGCAGCGAAATAGGTGATTTCGTCTAGATTGTGGAGACTAAAGCTATTGCGCTTACCGACATTGCCATTGGCGACAATTCGACGGTAGCCATTTGCATTATCGCTATGTGAACTGAGCTTATCGTTCCCCGCAGGGGCAGCGCCAACATAAAGATTGTACGTATAATCTGGCCCTAAGGAATTCCAACTGAGGACAATCGAATCTTCCTGCTGACTGATCGCAAAGCCCGTGATAGCAGCAGGCGTCGAAGGTGTTCCTAAATCTACATTTTGATAAAGCTGAGTGATCCTACTAAACGGCCCAGAAAGAGCTGATTCACCCGCAATCAGAAAATCTAATTTCCCATCCGAGTCAAAGTCTCCTAGACCAATACTCCCATCGAAGGTCGGTCGGATATAGTCAGAGGTAACCGCATCGCGAATGAAGGTACCGCTATTATTGCTGTAGACATGAGTCTGTGGCTCATTGGTATCATCGGCGCCCGTGATGATGACATCTGGACGCCCATCGTTGTTGTAGTCGCCAAATACTGCATCTCCATTATTGAGCGCATCGAGCTGCTGTCCAGGGCTTGTTACGAAGTCCTGCTGCGCAGAACGATACCGCAATACCTGTGCAAAAGAGGTCGCCCCATTTTTGCCAGTCAGTAAGATGTCCATAAATCCATCTTGATTGACGTCTCCGAGACTCAGGCGGCTATTGACTAAACCCGTAAGATTGGTAGCAGGCAAAGCTGTAAAGCCGGGCGTTTGGAAGCCTTGGTTGATATAGACTTCGGTTACTCCATTTACGGTCCCATCATCTCCACTGATGACGAGGTCTAGGTAGGTATCACCATTGATATCTCCCCATTCGAGGTCGCCATTATAAAGTTGTGCGAGTCCAAAGTTTTGGGCTACGAGAGCGCCATTGTCATTGAGGAAGATTTTGGTGTAAGGCTGAGGTGAATTGCTAAGACTACCCATAATCGCCAAGTCTAGATCACCGTCATGATCATAATCACCGAAGTCTACTTCTCCCCTATGGAGAGGAGGTATGCTACTCACAGGAAAGCTGATGGCATTTAGTTGGCCACTCCCATTGTTTTGATAATAGCGTAGCGTTGGGGTGGCCGGAGCGCCTCCAGCAGCAGCGTCTCCAATCATGATGAGATCAATAAATCCATCCCCATTCAGATCGCCCCAATCAGCACTAGCATTGCGTAGGCCTACGATAGTGTTTAGCGGGTCTTGGATATAAGTCCCGTCTGTTTGCCGCTGGTACAAAGCAGCAATATTGTTGGAGACATCACCTCCTAAGACCAAAATTTCGAGCTCTCCATCATTGTCGTAGTCAGCCATACTCACATCTGCCTTCCATGCTGCAGAGAAACCATTGGGGCTAGGCGCTAGGATGCTAGAAACATTGACAAAAGCAGGATTGACAAAACTGAGGGTACGCTTTGCGGCAAATCCGGACCCTTCGAAGTCTTGATCTATCGTTTGTACTGACCAGTGATAAGTATTATTAGCAAGGTCAGCGATTTTCCATTTGATGGTATCCGGTCCACCCGCGATGGCTCGATCGACAATGCGGCGGTAGCCGGTGCCTAAAACAGACATAGGCGAAATGACCGTTGCGTTCGACGGAGTCGTACCCACACAAAGCTGATAACTAAGGCCTTTGACCTGAGCGGCATTGAAGCTACTGGGAGGAGTCCATTGGAGGATCAGAGTATCCCCCACTATAGTTTCGCTTAAGTTTTCGGGCGCAGCCGGAACAAAGTTTTGGTTGGTAGAATCGATATTTTGGTACCAATGCATTAGCGGGCTAAGAGGTCCAGTATTGCTATTGCCAGCAAGAACAATATCTAGTTTGCCATCCTGATCAAAATCCCCCCAAATCCCCTCACTACCTTTGCTTACATTTTGTAAAGGCAATGCCGGGAAAGTCGTACTCACATAATTGCTACCATCGAAACTGTATAAAGCGGTCGAATCTGCATTGGTACTGGTACTACCAGTTTGTAGCAAATCGGGACGTCCATCATCATCATAATCGCCCCAAGCAAGGCTACCATTGCGCAAACCGGCAATACTCTGATCGATATTGTATTGGTTTGCCGTAGTATTGAAATTGAGTAGCACCCCTTCAAAAGTACCGCCTGTATTCACGCCTGAAACAGCGATATCTGGGTAACCATCAAAATTGTAATCCGTTACTGCTAAAGCAGCACGCCCTAAGGCAGGAATATTATTGGCAATGAGGGCAGTTACATCATTGAAGTTGTCATTCCCATCATTGCGATAAAGTACCTTTTCGGGAATGTTATTGCCCTGATCTCCCACTAAGAGCAGATCGAGAAACCCATCTTTATCATAATCGAGCCATTTGAGTCCTCCATCCTTAAGGCCCAAAAGGGGTACATTGAGGTCCGAAAAAGTATTATTACCATTATTTCGATAGATCTTGCTTACGGCAGCGGTACCATCGGAGCCCATCAGAGCAAAGTCCAGATCTCCATCATAGTCAAAGTCTCCCCAATCAATGGTACTCTGGTAAAGTCCCTGAATTGGCGATCCAATGGGGACAAAAGTCCCGCTCTGGTTTTCTAAGATTATGGTTTGTTCGACATCATTATTGTCTCGGCCGCTTATGATCAAATCAATATCACGATCTTGATCAATGTCTGCCCATTCGATATCTCCTTCAGCCAGTTGCGGCAGATTGGCATTAATCGTATCAAAGCCAGTAGCAGTCCGTTCATAGATGCGGCTGAAGCTTGCTCCTCCACCCGTTTCACCCATTATGGCTAAATCGAGGTCCCCGTCATCGCCATAATCGCCCCAAGCCATAGAGACATAGTTTAAGCCCGGAGGGATAAATGGGACAAGGCTTTGCGTCTGTTGCGAAAAAGAAGGTGGCAGATAATCAAAGCTAGCGACAGAGGTAAAGGGTCCTCCTTCATAATCTGAGGTAACCGCTTGAACCGCCCAGTCATAAGTACCGGGGGTGAGGTCTAGCAAACGGAAGCGAGTGGTATCGTGTACGGAGCCAAATTTCACCACTTGGCGAAATCCAGAAACGTCTGATTCGGGCGAGACTACTTGAGTACTGCTGCGCCGAACGCTTACATTATAAGACAAGCTTTTGATAGGCAGGCTATAGATAGCGGGAGGGTTCCAAGAGAGGATAACCTCATTGCCGATCACCTGAGCACTTAAGCCAGAAGGCTGTGGGGGAGCTACTTGAGCGTTTGCATCGATATTTTGTAGGATTGTCAGGGCGCCTCCATTGCCAGTACCGCTAAAGCCCGCAATGGCAAGGTCAATACGACCATCCTGGTCATAATCCCCCCATGCCAGACTGCTATTTGCACCAAGTTGCGGGAAAGGGACCGCCGCAATGGGATCTTCCACAAAATTGTTGCTTGCTAATGCAGGATCATATACCAAGAAACGCGCATCTACTGAGTTGGCACCTAAGTTCTCCCCGACCATCGCAATGTCTAAGTAACCATCGTGATTGAAGTCGGCCCAGTCTGCAGCGCCCTTTTCAAGGAACGGTATGTTCTGGAAAAAGGCGAAGGTATTATTGGTAGTATTACGAATGACTTCGGCTCTAGGAGCCCCACCTATTAACTCACCGGAGGTAATAAGGTCAATCCAACCATCCGCATTAAAATCACCTGCTTCAAGGCTTCCGCCTAATATCTTTTGACCAGGTAGAGACACGAGGTTAAACCCCCCGTTTTGGTCATTGCTAAAAATTCTTTTGTAAGGTGTAGTAGCGTCGCGGCCTTGAATAGCAAAGTCTAACCAGCCATCATTATTAAAGTCGGCCCAGACTGCGGCAGAACTAAACATATCCGTTATGCTGCTAGAGATCGGGTCTAGGACGAAGGAAAGATTGCCCGGCGTACTTTGATTAAGATATAGCTCGGTGATCGGATTGCCGCTACGGTTACCTGTCATCAAAATATCAGGCAAACCATCATTGTTATAATCACCAAAAAGGGCTTCTCCATCACTTATCCCTCCACCGGGAACGCTAAAGACATCCCCTGCATTGAGACCACCGAAGGTAGCTCCTTGGCCAGCTTGAATATCACGATAGACTTTACAAATCGGTCCAGAAGTGGATTCGCCAGCGATTAAGACATCTACATCCCCATCACTATCGGCATCGGCCAGATCAATGCTCCCAAAACGTACTGCATCAATATTACCGTTGATATTGACATCTTGCGTAAACATGCCTCCATCTTGCTCAAAAAAGAGGACGCCAAAATCATTGGTGTTCTCCCCCCCTGCGACTAAGAGGTCTAGCTCTCCATTTTCATTATAATCCCCCCAACGCAGATAGGCATCTTCAAAGTTTTGCAAAGCAGTAGGCAAAACGACATTGGCGGTTTGATTTAGGAAACTAGGATCATCATAAAAGAAGGAACCACCTCTGACGAAGTTGGAACCTTCGAAGTCCTGATCGATGGCCTGAACGCCCCAGTAATAAGTGGTATTGGGAGTAAGGTCTTTGAGTAAGTAATTGGTACGGCTAAAAGCGTTGCCCAATTTTACGATTCTCCGGTAACCATTGGTCGTATCAGCCATAGGGCTGACCGAAGTAGCTGCAGGAGGCACGGTATCGACATATATGTTGTAAGTATATCCTGCTTGGGCTCCTGCTGGCAGGCCAGCTGCGGCTAAGGAGGGATCCCATTCTAGCAAAACATCAAATCCTTGAAGCGTAGCATTCAGAGAACTTTGGGCAGGCGCTAGCGGGCTTACATTAGGAGAGGAATCAATATTGCGATAGTAGCTATAACTAATACTTGAATTGAGAAGATCAATCCCCGTAATCATCAAATCGAGTTTATTATCCCCATCAAAATCTCCCCAAACAGAGGCTGAGTTGATCAGATCACTAAATAAGTTTGAGGAAGCAGTATCTTCTTGATAATAAGCATCTCCGGAGCTTCCCTGGCGGAAAAACAGGCTTGACTCAGCTATAGAGCCACTAGCAGATTCACCCGTCAAGAAAATGTCCATTAAACCATCATCATTAAAATCGCCTAAAGAGACATCTCCTTTAGCCATTCCTGGAATTTGGGCAAAGTTTAATGGCGAAGGATAAAATGCTTGGCCGATTGATGGATTACCATTATTGTAAAATATCAAGGTTAGGTAACCCGCATTGGTTGCATCCCGACGCCCTGTAACGACTAAATCTAATAGGCCATCATTGTTGAGATCTCCCCATTCCAATGAGCCTTCTAGAAAGCCGATCGTATTATAGGTGTTTCCATTTGAGAAAACCCCATTATCGTTTTGGTATACTACCGTCAAAGCACCATTTGTGCCACCTTTGTCTCCTGTAACGGCAAAATCTAAATCTCCGTCTCCGTCAAAATCTGCCCAGCGAGCTTCTCCACTAACAACCCCTGCATCGCTCGATAAATCAGCATATAAATCAAAGGTAAAGTTGCCTTGGGCTAACTTATTCTCATATATCTGTAGTATACGTCCTGATACAGTTTGCCCCGTTATCAGGATATCGACATCGCCATCGCCATCAAAATCGCCGCAATCTACACTGCCAGAACGGGCCTCTGGAAGATTTAAAATTATACTATTATTGATAGTCATCGTCGTGCCCGTACCATCATTTAGAAAGAGACCTTTGTAATAAGGACCCGTGGTTGGTTGTCCAAAAATCAAGATGTCCGGTGCATTATCATTATTGAAGTCAGCCCAAGTTGCTCTGACATTATCGAGAGGAGGTATTGAGCTTACCACCTGATTGGCGTTTATAAAAGTTCCTGAACCATCATTCTTATAGAGTTCAATAATCCCACTACCCCCGAG
>JBCAWW010000310.1:0-6654 GCA_038534415.1 Bacteroidota bacterium
GTCAGTTCAACTGTGAAAGTAGAAAACTCTGGATTGTAACACAAAGTATAATGTCAAAAAATCTAAAATCTGCTTCAATTCATGAATTTAAACAATGCTAAAAATTCTTTTTTGCTGAAATTGAGCACTGCATATATTCGAATTGCCTGATTAATGTTAAAGATGCTCAATAAAGCGAAAGGCAGCAAGTGACTAAAGTCGCTTCCTGCCTTTGCTAAAAGGATAATAGTGCTTCTCAAAATACTGTCTGTATTCAGGAAGTGTTAAGGTATGAAAGAACGCGGATCACCGTAGTGTCCAATCTCTTAAGCAACGTCAAAGGCTTGGTAATTAGTATGTTTCGCGGTACCACTTTGCCAAAACCGCTTGGGCTTCCTTGCCACAAGCGGTAAAACTCTTGCTCGCTTCTTTGGCGTAGGGGATATAGGAGGGCCATTTCCACCAATAATAACCCGCAAGCCAGTCTCTATTTTCTCCGGCCTTGAAAAGCGCCTCGTAGCAGCGGGCTTGTGCTGCCTCATCAAAGGCCTGGCCATTGGCTTCTGCATGCGGGTGCTCCCAAGGTCTTTCGATGCTGCGAAAGCCTACTTCGGTAAATAATACTTGCTTTTGATACTTCTGGGCCACTTTTTCAATTTTGTCAAAATTTGCGTTTGCTGCCTTCAATAGCGCTTTGTCGTCTGGTTGTTTGTCCTTGCTGAGTGGGTAATAGCAATTGACGGCTAGGAAATCCAATGATTCTCCAAAAGCCAACTTTTCAAACTCTTCGCCCCAATTAGCTGCATAGGTCATAGGCCCGCTGTATAGATGGCGCAAATCATCTATCATTTTTTTCCACTCCTCAGGGTGGGAGAGGGTCGTCTTGGCAAACTCAACTCCTACACAAAAGATATCACTATGATGGATCTCTGAGAGCATCGCATAATGGGTGATCCACTCGCGGTAGTTGGCAAAAAACAGCTTCCAATCCGCTTCGTTTTGCATTTCTACGTCTCCAGGCCAGCTACCGGGAAACCAAATTTGTGGCTTCATCAGACTGAGCATGCCACGCCTACGGGCCGCATGATGACAATGGACCACACTTGCATCATTTTCTCCTCCCGCACCTCGCGAAAAGCGATATTGCGCAGGGCGCTTGGTTTCACGCGTTCCGGAATACGGAACAATAGCCAGCGCATTGACGGCAAGGTCTTGGAGGCTATCCATAGAGGCTTTGGCAAGATTGGAGCCATAGCCATTGTAGACTCTATAGCCCTCATGCGCAAAGGTCATCCCACGGTGAAAGCTGGGCAACTCTGCCTTCCATCTATGAGGGTCCTGAAACTGTCTTAGCTTTTCTTGATGATAGGCTTGCCATAATGGTTCTAATCGAGCGATTTCTTTTTCGTCAGGATCGAAGCTTTGATAACGCTCCAAAAAGCCTTCCTTTCCCCATTCCTGTAGCAAAAAGTCGATCATTGCTCCCGCAAAGGCATTTCGGATAAGGTCAGACTTTTGGCGGTATCGGACATTATTTACCATTTCATGGAACGAGTAGACCAAACCGGTTCCGGCCACTTTATTGGACCAATATTGCCAGCCGTGCTTCTGCCAATTTCTGGCAAAATACACTGCTAGGCCTTCTTCCATCGCTCTTACTTCTGGGGCCCCGAGTAGATGATTGATCAAAAGGCGACTTTCTGCTTCCCAAAAATTATTGGCATAATCTTCATTAATAAGGGCGAAAGCCGCATTTTTGCCGTAGTCGACAAAGGCCTGCTCCATGCGATTTTGCTGTAAGCCCATATTTTCGGCTTCCTCGTAAATGTGAAAACTTATCGGTCCCAATTTACTTTGCTTGCCAACCCAAGTCTCAATCTCTTGGTATCGTGCCTCACAAGCTTTGCCCATTGCTTCTAAGGCGTCTTGGCTGAGATGCTTGTGATGAAGTTTGAAGCGATAGTGAGGCGTTTCTAGGCTTTCGTTCGCTCCGCCTTCCCAGCTCCAATATCTTGATTGGTCAATCTGCCAGTCTTCGCTGTACATTCCCATCACCTTTCGTTCTGAGCCTTCAAATATTTGAAAGCTCCAATTGCCCCACGGCAAACCTGCCCAACCACCCACTCTGCCTGATTGTAATTGTTCCCAAACCGCTTCTTGCGAATTGCCAGACAAAAGGGCAATGGGGAGAGGAGATTGGAAAGGGTGCGGTAAAAATGATAATGCCAGCGTTTGAGGGGCGTCAAGATATCGCTTTTCCATAAAGCGAAAACCACCTTGCTCTAGGTGAAAAGGCAAATGATCCGATAGTTGGCGTATGAGGTGGTGTTCACCGAAGGTGCCACAAAGAAAAAGGGCCTCTGATTGCCACTCCTCCTCGCTAACCTCAGCATCAGAGCGCACGATTATTTCTAAAAAGTCAATCTCAGATGCTTTCTGATCCCACCAAGTTTGGTATTTTTCGCTAACCAAGCTGTCTCCAGCAGCATAAACTACTAAGATGCGGCCTCGTTCTGACAAAGCCTCTCTCACTTGAGTGCGAGTTGGGGCTTCTGGAAAGCTCTGGGCTTGCTTATTGGCAGATCTGCAGCTAAATAGAATTTGGCTAAATCCTAAAATGCAAAACAAAAAAAGGCGTATGATCATACATACAAGTTTGGCGATTTTAGGAAGATTAACAAGTTTTGTGAAACGGGATTCCTGCCAAAAACACAATTTTTTGATCATGAAACTGCATTGGCTTGCCATATTATTGTCCCTTTTGTTGACAGCTTGCTTGGAAAGAAATATTCCCGCAGATCCGCCTTCTGGGATGCTTAAGGTATTTGACACTAGCTTGTACTATAAAAAAATAGGAAGAGGTAAGCCGATCGTGGTCTTGCATGGAGGACCGGGAATGAGCCATGATTATTTTTTGCCTCATATGGAAGAGCTTGCCCAAAACTTCCAATTGATATTTTATGATCAGCGATATGCTGGCCATTCCTCCTTAGAAGGAGATTCGATGGGCTTGAGAATGGATCAATTGGTGGAAGATTTGGAGTTTTTAAGAGAACAATTTGGTATAGAAAAACTCAATCTGATGGGCCACTCCTGGGGAGGCTTACTCGCAATGTGGTACGCCAAAACTTATCCTGAGAACCTAAATTCTTTGATGTTTGTCAATTCGATTGCTCCTAATCGTAATTTTGAAGGATTGGCAGATAGTGTCGTGTCAAGGCGACGTGACGAAAAAGATGACGATTTGCTTAGGGATTGGTATCGCTCGGATGAATACAAGGCGGGTGAGCCTGATGCTTATTATTATATACAGCGATTGAGCTATAAATATGGGTTTTACTATCCTCAATACTTAGACTCGATGCGCATTTATGTGCCTATGAACTATAACGTTCGGCAGCGCCGGCTCTATCCCCTCTATCGTGATCTAAGAGATTATAATCTTGTTGAGGACCTAAGTGGGTTGGAGATCCCCAGTTTGTTTATACATGGAGATTTTGACCCTACGCCAAAGGCTGCCGTACAACAGCTGGTGGATGTCATGCCTGATGCAGAGCTAGCGATCTTGCCCTATTGCGGGCACTTTAGCTTTATTGAGGCGCCTGAGCAGTTCAATCGATTGGTGAGGCAGTTTATGAAGGACAAATAAAGGGCTACTCTTCCCAGCACAAACAATCATCGGGGGCAAAGAAGTATTGACTGAGGCTTTCTTCATCTTCTTTCTCTAGGACCATAATACGTTCTCCTAAGCGGTTGATCCGGAAATCATGACCTAGCATATGTAGGTAGCCGGTTTCTTGTATCATGTATTCGCCCTGCATGGGACGATTGTCCTCCACCCAGCTGACGGAGGAATCCCCAAATGACAACACCAATTTCTTCTCAGAAAGCGTAAAAGTGTCCTTGATGTATTCTTGCTGGGAGGTATTGATATAGACATACTCAAAGAGTACCCAAGTATTGGCTCGAATCTGGTCTTTGGGTCCTTGGCAACTAATCCACAGGGGTATGAGGAGCAAAAGGCAAAAGCGCGGATAAAGTTGTTTCATTATCCGAAAATAAAATTGTCAACCGAAAGCCAAAAATTAGCCTACCCGAATGGTCGATTTTGCTGCGGAAACGGGAAATATTTTATCTAAAGAATAGTAGGAATGTCGAAAGAATGGTGACAATGATGATAAACTTTCGGTAGACAGCTTCACTGATGTGCTTGATGATCCAGACTCCAAGGACTGCCCCTAAGCCAATAGCGGGTAGGAGGCTAAAGTCAAGCAGCAAACTGCTGGGAGAGATGGTATCCCATACGAAAATATGGAAGGGTAATTTGCTGAGGTTGATCAACATGAAAAACCAAGCTTGCGTACCGATGTAGGCATTTTTTGGCAATCGCATGGCCAAGAGATAGACCGCCATAATAGGTCCTGCAGCATTGCCGACCATGGTCGTAAAACCAGCCAATAAACCCATCAAACCCGCAAACCACCAATGATCGGGGACCTCTTTGCTTTTACGAAACTCCATGAACAGCATGATTGCGATTCCGAGTAGGATGACGATGGCAAGGAGACGATTGAACCATTGGTCGGATATACTATCACCGACCCAAGTACCCATGATGACGCCCGCAAAGGCCCAGGGAAAGATTTTCCAGATATAGGACCAATCTGCGGCGCGATTGTAATAAGCTACACCAAAGAGATCGGCCATTAATAAGATGGGAAGCAGAATACCGGTCGAATCTTTACCTCCAAAGATGATCGCCAGGATTGGCAGCGTGATATTATAAACCCCCGCTACCCCCGTTTTTGACATGCCAACGATGAGCCCACAGCCAGCGAGCAACAACCATTGAGTGGAACTTAATTCGTAGGTAGCAAGCAGATCGAGCATACAAAAATTAATCAGTCAATTCCTCAGGCTGACAAAGGTAATACTTAATTACTGGCTCTGATAGGGCATGAATGTTTTGCATATCCGAGGCGGTACTAAGGTCTTTTAATTGACCGTTTTTGTACCAAATCATGATCGGTTTTTTGCTGTTTTCGAAATAGGGCTGATTGGAAACCTCACCCGTAAAAACAAAGTAGGCAGCATCTTCTAGACTGATTTTGGCCTTTTTACTCCAGGCGAGGCGTTTTTGGTGTACGATCTCCTCGGAGAACGCTTCTTCTTTTATGCTCAACTTGAGCAGGCGGCGGCTAGCGATCCTTTGGCAGAGATCCGCGAGGACCTTGTCTTTTGCGAACTGCCATTTTTTTAAGGCAAATTCTATGTCTCCATCATCTAGTCTGATAAAGCGCTCGATGACTTCGTCATTGATCTCATCAGCAGAAATATCATTTTCGAAAAAATAGGCTAAATTTTCGTCCAACCAGACTTTTTCGCCAATATCTATCAGGTAGCGGACCCGCTTGAGGATATTTACGATGGTATTTTCGGCAGACATAGCAGCTTTATGCAGATAGACCTGCCAATACATGAGTCGGCGGGCTACGACAAACTTTTCGAGTGAGTAAATCCCTTTGTCCTCACAAACCAATTGGTCTTTATAGACATTGAGGATTTTGATGATCCGATCTATGCCAACGACGCCTTCAACCACCCCCGTAAAGAAGGAATCACGGATCAAATAATCCATTCTATCCATATCCAATTGGCCAGAAACCAACTGGTGAAAAAAGCCTCTCTCGTAATTTCCTTCAAAAATATCGATCGCTAAATCAAGTTTGCCACGATATTTGCGGTTCAAGTACTGCATGAGTGCGAGACTCATTTGTTCATGATGCAAATTGGGGATAATGGCATACTCTAAAGCATGCGAAAAAGGTCCATGACCAATGTCATGCATCAAAATCGCGATCAGGGCAGCTCGATATTCTCTTTTAGATATCTCTACCTTTTTGCGCCTGAGAGTATCTAACGCTTGTCGCATGAGGTGCATTGCTCCGAGTGCATGATTGAAGCGAGTATGTACTGCACCGGGATAAACGAGGGTGCTCATGCCCAATTGTTTGATCCTCCTCAACCTTTGAAAGGCGGGTTCATCTATGAGTTTGAGTAAGGTTCCACGTGGGATCTCAACGAAGCCATGAACAGGGTCGTTGATGATTTTGGGACTTTTAAGATTCTTTTTCAAGGATGGGGAGGCTTTTGCGGGCTAAATTAAAAAATAATTGTACTTTACTCGTTGAAGATCAGAGAATAATCAACCTAATGCAGATCAATAACCCTATAAGTCTTACGATTCTTTCTGCTCTTATCTGCCTCTCTTTCAATTCCTATGCTGCCAATCCGATTTCTATGAATATCGTGTCCAGCGAAGTAGGGCAGGTGGTAGTAGAAGTCAACCGGGCTTTGCCTGATCCTAGCGCTGACCAAATGGAACAGTGGTATGTGCTAGAAAATGGTCAGAAAAAGAACATTAGCAGTTGGCAAAGAATTAGTGGAGAAGAAGGGCTTAATGCAGTACTGATTTTTGATCATTCTAGTGGTTGGGCAGGCACTCCTTTCAATTGGAAAAGCGTAAAGCGTTCTATCGTAAAAGTAATTGATGGTTTTAATACAGAGCTAGATTCCCTTGCCTTAATTGGCTTTGCGGAGTCAGTTGACATGAATACAGACCTCACGGACAACTTTGAGGTCTTAAAACTGATTCTCAATGGTAGCGAAGAAGCG
>JBCAWW010000311.1:0-6653 GCA_038534415.1 Bacteroidota bacterium
GTGATCACTAATAATGGGGCTGGCAAGCAAGTAGATGGGATGTATATCACCAATGCGACCTTTGTTTACCGCCGTCCTTGTATGCTTTAATGGTCAACAAAAAGAAATCTGGATCATCGCCCGTCTCACCGCCAAACTTTTTGGCAAACATATCACCCTCCAATAGACTGCGGTAAACAAAGGTCGCATTGGTGATATACATCCCATCTACTTGCTTGCCAGCCCCATTATTAGTGATCACTAAGATGTCTGGGCTAAACATATTGGCTACCGCAAAAGTCGCGGAGCCTTCGGCACCGATACCAGGAAGAGCGGAATACTGATTGCCAAATCCTGCGGTCAAGGTATCTGTCTTAGTAGAAACCGACCAGCCACTCCAGGAGCTAAACATCGTGTTATAGCTATTGGGCAAAAAGACATTGCCGCTACTAAAACCACCGCTGCCATCACTACCGTTGAAAAAGGAATCAACCGGAACGCTAAGATCTTCAAAATCTGCGGTGGTTTGAGCGAAAAGACTGCATGTTCCGAGTAGGAACAGCATACAAAAAGTAAGCTTGTTCATAGAAATATTGAGGTTAATTTGATTTTTTAGGAATGCGGATGCTGCCAATTGAGGCTGAAGCCAAAACGAAAGGCACGTCCGGGCATCGCTCTGCGTTCGACGACGCGATAAGAGCGGTTAAAGACATTGTCGATATTGAGGTAAGTGTAGCCACTAAATTGGGCCACTTGCCAGCGATAGCCAATCTGGGCGTAGCCCAAATGATAGCCCTCAAGAGTCGGCACGTTGACCGTACTGATCGAACTGGTATATCGATGTTGATAGGAGAGTTTCAATTCTTGCCATTGCCAGGATAGACCCGCAAAAGCTTGGTGGATAGGTACATACAGCAGTTGACTCCCGGCCTCGGTTCGCGGAACTTCGATGGCGACTTGATTGGTCGAGCGGGTGTAATCGTAGCCAGCTTGGATTTTGTACAACTGCTGCGCAGAACGCTTAATCGTATAGGCAAAACGGCTTTCCAATCCGCGGCTCCATACCTCTGTGATATTTTGAGCCGACCAAAAATTGTCCCCTTCCGCCACGCCCCACATGATCCAGTTTTGGATGTTTCGATTATAAGCAAAGACCTGTAAGTCAAGAGAGGAGCGTTCGCCGAGGCGATGAAAAAGCAAACCCAACTCTTGGCTATAGCCTTGCTCAGCCTTCAGGTCAGGATTACCGCCAGGGAACCAATATTGATCATTGAGAGTCGGGAGGCGATAGTTGCGCGATACTTTGCCGCTGAGGTTGAGATTTGCGCCAAGCGAACGCTTAAACTCAGCGTTCCACACGGTGGGCAAAAGCTCAAAATCGCTAAACTGTTGACGGATACTGGCTAAAAATTGCCAATGCTTGATGGCAAACTGGTCCTGTACAAAGACCGCCAAGTTTTGCTGTTGGACGGGATCAACATAAGCTCCAGAGAGGGCATCTGTCCACTGATAATGAATGCCGCTAGTCAATTGATGTCCACCTTTGAGATAGTGGGTCTGTTCAACTTCTGAGATCAGCGTTCTGAACTGACTGTTGGATTCTATCAAATTGGGGGGATCGAGATAAAGTAAATTTTCTCGAAAAAGTCCCACCCTTGTTTTGAGAATACTGTTTTTGCCCAGACGCTGCCAATTGAGAGAAAGCCGCAATGCCTTATCGGCTTGGGTTGCTTCACTGCGAGTTTGGACAGTGGTTGGCGGGATTTCTCGGAAATTATCCTGCGCCCAAAAATGTGCGGAAAAGCTTTGCTTAGCATTAGGTTTCCAAAAGACCTCTTGCATGAGGCCCTGGCGATCTAGTCTAGCATGGGTTTGTTGTTTTTGGGGCAAATCATCTCTGACTGTATACCAAAAATCATTTTCTGCCAGATGATTTAAGACCCGAGTCCGAACGCCAAACTTTTGATTGGCCCATTGCGCCCCAACTTGATGGGATTGCTGACCGAAACTGCCGATACTACCTAAATATTGGACCTTAGTGGCGCGTTCAAGTCTAAACTGATTGTTGAGTAAAATGGTCCCGCCGATCGCTCCTGAACCCCACATGGCAGAATTGCCTCCATATTGAACCGAGAGCTCATCCACGAAGCCTATCGGCAGAAGGGACATATCGAGTTGGCCGAGCATCGGACTCTGAATGGGCAGGCCATTCCAAATCACAGCCGTCTGTCCAGCACTCCCTCCTCTGATAGAAGTAGTCGCTAAACTGCCACCTCCGTAAGATTTGACAAAGACGCCAGTTTGTTGAGCCAGTACTTGGTCTAGGCCTCCTCCGGAGAACGCTTCTAATTGTTTTGTATTCCAGTGTTGTTGGTGCCCACTGATGTTTTGAGCCCTCAGACTTTGGGCGTTGATCTCTACAGAGTCAAGCGCAAAGATGGAATCTGTCTGTGCGTTCACATTTGGGTGTGAACACATAAATAGGGCGACAATGGCCCCTGCCAAAATACCTTTGTAATGCTTCATATGTCCGGGCTTTTCCTCCGAAAGCCGATTTGGTTTCATCACAATGGTAGGTCTTCTGGCTCACTCCTCTTTTGCTTACCTTCCCATCCCGAGGGTTCAGGACAGTGGTTTTGACGGCAAAAGCTGTAAAAATGGAGCTTACAGCAGCGGGGACTGCTCCGGATTCGCACCGGATTCCCTGTTACGAAACGATAGAATATCATTTCACCATTTGCGACGACAAATATAGCTAAAGATTAGAGAAGGGAGAACCACTAGGGCAATATTGTTGAACTTTTAGGGACTTAGACTCGTTTCATGTATTCGCAAATCTGCCGTCAGTTCGGCCTTTTTCGCTATATTTGCGTGCCTAAATAAGAAAACTACCTGATGCTGAATTTTTTCAAAAAGAAAGAAAATAAAGAGAAACTCGATCAGGGACTGGAAAAAACCAAAAAGGGATTTTTTTCGCGTCTCTCTCGGGCGATCGCTGGTAAGAGCAAAATAGATGATGTTGTCCTAGACGATTTGGAAGAAGTGTTGATCGCTTCAGATGTAGGGGTAAAGACCACGATTCGCATCATCGAACGGATAGAGAAACGCGTTGCAAAAGATAAGTATACCACTGCCTCAGAGCTTGATAGCATCCTCAAGGATGAAATCAAAACCATGATTTTGGAGTCTCATCCTGAGACCAGAAACTATTTTGAGGTGCCCAGCATAGAGACCAATGGCGAGAAGCAGCCTTATGTCATTATGGTGGTGGGCGTCAATGGCGTTGGGAAAACTACCACCATTGGCAAATTGGCTCATCGCTACCAACAAGCGGGCAAAAAAGTCATTTTGGGAGCAGGGGATACGTTCCGCGCAGCGGCAGTAGACCAACTCAAACTATGGGCCGAAAGAGTAGGCGTTGATTTTCACTCCAAAGGCATGAATACTGACCCTGCCGCGGTGGCCTATGAGACGGTCCAACAAGGCGTCAGCAAAGGACATGATGTGATCATTGTCGATACTGCTGGTCGTTTGCACAATAAAAAGGGCCTCATGGATGAGCTCTCCAAGATAAAGCGATCCATGACCAAGGTATTGCCGGGGGCGCCGCATGAAGTGTTGTTGGTATTGGATGCCTCTACTGGGCAAAACGCCCTCAATCAGGCAAGTGCCTTTACGGAGGCGACGGATGTGACAGCCATGGCCTTGACCAAATTGGACGGTACCGCAAAAGGCGGGGTAGTGATCGGGGTTTCTGATCTGTTCAAAATTCCCGTTAAATATATTGGAGTAGGAGAGGGGACAAATGATCTCCAGACATTTGACCCAGAAGTGTTTTTAGACTCGATGTTTGAAAAATGATAAGCAATCTACCTAAGTATAAAAAGAAACAGCAAGACAAGATCAATGTCATCACCTTGGGGTGTTCCAAAAATCTGGTGGACTCAGAGGTTTTGCTTTCCCAACTTCATGGCAATGGCATGGATGCTACGCATGAAGCGGCAGGCGATGATGCCAATGTTGTCGTGATCAATACATGCGGTTTTATTGATAAGGCGAAAGAAGAATCGGTCAATACGATTTTGGATTATGTGGGCCGCAAGGATAGAGGAGAAGTGGAGAAGGTATTTGTTACCGGCTGCCTTTCTCAACGCTATAAAGATGATCTGATCGAAGAAATCCCCAATGTGGATGGTTATTTCGGGACCATGGATATGCCCGATTTGGTCAAGACCTTGGGAGCTGATTATAAAAAAGAGTTAGTGGGAGAGCGTGAAACGACTACCGATAGTCATTACGCTTATCTCAAAATCGCGGAGGGCTGTAATCGTCCTTGTAGTTTTTGTGCGATCCCGCTGATGCGTGGCAAGCATAATTCACGCAGCATAGAGTTTTTGGTCAAGGAAGCGAAGTTTTTGGTCGCCAAGGGCGTCAAGGAAATCATGCTGATCGCGCAGGATCTGACTTATTATGGCTTAGATCTTTATGGTGAGCGCAAGCTGAACGATCTCCTCAAGGCGCTTTCAGACGTAGAGGGCTTAGAGTGGATCCGATTACATTATGCTTATCCCTCTGGCTTCCCAACTGAGATATTGGCGACTATGCGCGAGCGAGACAATATCTGCAACTATTTAGATATACCGCTGCAGCATGTCTCCGACAATGTACTCAAGACAATGCGTCGTGGTACCAACCGCAAGCGTACTTACGATCTGATGCGCAAAATCAGAGCTGAAGTACCCGGCATTACCATGCGCACAACGTTATTGGTAGGCCATCCCGGTGAAACTGAAGAGGATCATCAAGAACTCTTGGCCTTTGTGGAGGAGATGAAATTTGATCGTCTGGGGGTATTTACCTATTCTCATGAAGAGAATACCCATGCTGGTGATAAAATGGAAGATTTGATTGATGAGGATACTAAGCAGCGTCGTCATGACGAAATCATGGAAACGCAGGTGGATATTTCCTTTGAACTCAATCGCGCCAAAATTGGCAAAACCTTCAAAACCATCATCGATCGCACCGAAGATGGCTACTTTGTCGGGAGAACCGAGGCAGATTCACCTGAGGTAGACAATGAGGTAATCGTTCATAGCGCTGAACCGCTAGAGATCGGAGCGTTCTACGAAGTAGAAATCACAGATGCGCTCGAATATGATCTAATTGGCAAAATTTCAGCATAGTCTTTGCAAAAAGGAGTAATAATGAAACACAGCGGCACAGAGATACGGAGCAGGTCAATTTTACTGCTGCTATTACTGCTTTGTGGATATACTTTGCAGGCTCAATGGAGCATCGGCGTCAAAAATCACCTCTCAGCTGATAAAAATACCCGCGTACTGCTCAATTATGAGGCCTCGACGGATAAAGAAAAGCGCTTTTTGATAGAGATCGCCTTTCGAGTGGAGGGGCAAGAAGGACAATATCGGATTGCCCAAAGCCGTGAAGTGGGCGTTCGGACGAAGACCAGTCGCTTATTTGATTTTTACTTCAAATTACCGCCCAATTCCTATCAAGTAGATGTTGATATTTTGGACCGAGATTTGGACGAACGCAGCTTTTTGCGACTCCCCCAAACCTATCGGATTTTAGCCTCTCAGCAAGTCAATTTGAGTGATATCTATCTTTCCTACGAAAAGGATCCCGAGATCGCTTTTGCTCAACCGATACTCACCCAAGCAGTAGACCCTGAAAAAGGCAAAATATTTTACTCTCTCAACATCAATGCGCCTGGTTATGAGGTGCTTACTTTTAGAGCCGAGTTATACGAAAAGAAACCAGATTCAGAACGGGAGGCGGTTTCTTTCCTCGTCTCGATCAATCAAATTAAGAGGGTCTTTTACTTGGAAAATGGTCGAGGAGTCTTTCAAGATTCCCTCGATATTGCGGATTTACCCTCTGGGCAATACCAGATCGATATTCGGATTTATGATGACAATCAGAGGCTAGCGGCTCGTAAGGGTAGTTTTTCGCTGGGAAGTGATTTGAAAAAATGGATTTTTGGGAACCTAGACGAGGCATTTCGTATGATGGTTTATGTCTATCCCAATGCGCAATTGGATTCATTGTTGGAGCAGGAGCGCGACCCATTTGTGCGGAGAGAAGCCTTCAATCAAATCTGGGAAGGCATGTATGAAGACAAGGCCGCAGAGGAGATGGAACGTTACTATCGCAAAGTATTTATCGCCAACGAACGCTATATTGAGGATAAGGAGGGTTGGGAGACAGATCGCGGTCGAATTTTTATTTTATATGGCGAACCCAAAGAAAAATCAGTAGAAATCGCAGGAAATTCGTATTTGCGTTGGACCTATCCACGTTGGAGTCTGTCTTTTCTTTTTGAAAAGCACAACCAGAACTACCAATTGATCGAATAAGTCAGGAATGAAGGATACTTTTATTAAATACCTGCAGAAGCACTTTCCTATCCAGGATATCTTGGGGGCACAAACTCAGACTGATGGGACCCAAGCCTTCAATCAATTTACTGCTCCCCTTTCCAAGCGCATCATCCTCAACGTCCTCATGATCAGTCCCTATCTCTGTGGGATTGGTTTTTTGAGTAGTTATAGCATGAAGGTTGCGATCTCGTTTGATTTGATGCAAGCCTTCAATGAAAGCGGGATGATATGGCTCAATTTGGCCTACTATACCTGTGTGAGTGGTTTGAT
>JBCAWW010000312.1:0-6640 GCA_038534415.1 Bacteroidota bacterium
TAGATCCGCAGGTCCCTGCGGATCTAAATAGAATTATCATAACGAAATAACTCAAGCTGCTTCACTAAGCAATTTGTAAAAGAATAGCAGTCCCAAACAGATTGTTTGCAAACTGTTCCGGCTGACCGTATTTTAGTCAGTAATGGAATTTAAGGCACTAAGCTCCCGCATCAGCAAACTGCTGGACAGTCTCAATCGAGACTTATTTGAAAAGGAAAAGGTCATGGGCTTGACCTTGCTTTCGGCTATCTCTGGTGAAAGTATCTTTCTCCTCGGCCCACCCGGAGTCGCAAAATCCATGATCGCCCGTAGGCTCAAATACGCCTTTAAAAACGCCCGCTCCTTTGAATATTTGATGGGTAAATTTAGTACGCCCGACGAAGTCTTTGGCCCCGTCTCTATCAGCAAGCTCAAAGACGAAGACAAATACGAACGCCTCACCGATAAATACCTGCCTGGCGCCAACATCGTCTTTTTGGACGAAATTTGGAAGGCCAGTCCGCCTATTCAAAACTCCCTGCTGACCGTTCTTAATGAAAAAATTTACCGCAATGGTGAGCAGGAATTCAAAGTAGATTTGCGGGGCCTAATCGCGGCTTCCAACGAACTACCGCTGGCCGGTGAAGGACTGGAAGCTCTCTGGGATAGATTTTTGGTGCGCCAAGAAGTAGGCCCTATCCAGAGTGATGAGCTCTTTAACCGCATGCTCGAATTGCCTAAGGAATTGAGCTATACCGATCCTGTGGACGAAGACCTCAAAATCACCGATGAGGAGTATGAGACCTGGGAACGCAAGATAGATTCCATCAAAATACCGCGACATGTGATGGGTTTATTTAACCATCTGCGACGTACAGTCCGGGAGCGCAATCTCACCAGCGAGGCCGACAATAAAATGTTTATCTCAGATCGGCGCTGGCGCAAGATGGGCCAATTGCTGACTACTTCGGCTTTTCTCAATGGCCGCGAGGAAGTAGACCTCATGGATTGCTTCATTATCGGTGAATGTATTTGGGACAAATTTGAGCAAATCGAAGAAGCACACGCCATCGTCAAGGGAGCAATTGCCGCCTATGGCTATCGTCAGGTCATCCAACTCAAACCCCTAGAAACAGAACTAGAATTGCTACGCGAAGAGATCAAGAGCGAGACCCAAATCGTCAGTCTCATCGATAAAGAAGTGGCAGAGGTGTTTAAAGATGAAATCGGAGGCGAATACTACCAATTGCAGCATTTCTTTGGCAAGGATTCAGTAGCCTACATCCGTGCGGGGGATTGGAACAAGATCGAAACCGAAAGTCGCAACTATTTGCCGGTTTTTGAACCCGCAGGAGGCAATTTCCGTCCCTTTCAAAACTATAAGATACAGCGAAAATCTCCATTTTTAGCCCAAGAAAAAGGGCGAGACCTCCCCATCAAAACCATTACGGTACCCGAGGAAGTCGTGAGCCCAAAGGCGGCCAATCCAGCAACCATCAAAATCTGGAACAACCAGACAGAGATCCTTTTAGAGGAGTGTGAAAAGTTTATGGCCGTCATCGACGAACGCCGCCTCAAGGATGAACCTCATCTAAAAAATAATCTATTTGTCGAAGCCGATTTTGCCGCACACGTCATGGATAGCCTTGAGAGCACGACACGCGAGCTCCTCAATCTCAAATTAGAAATTCAAAAAACTCGCCATAGCTATGAGCCGACTGAAGAGAGTTGAGGAAGAATTGTCTTCTTTCATTCTCTTTGGGGGGATGATGACGCGCGAGGATCGACAAAAACTGGCGCAGATGCTCTTTTTGTATCTGCTCGATCCCAATTATCCGGTGCTCTTTCATTATGAGCAAAGCGGCATCGCCGAACGCTTCCCCAACTGGGACAAACTCCTCAGCAAGCTTTTTACAGAGGACAAACTCGTCCACCTCACCCGCAACAATGATGATTTTTCGCTTTCGGTAACTCGAGAGACCCTCAATTGGTGCAAGACGGTAGCCTTACGCTTTGAGCATGCCCACACCTATACCGAAGAAGAACAGCGCCTCATACATCTCCAACAACATACCGCTCAGTCGCCCCTCAACCAATGGGAAAGCGTTCTCAGAGAGCTGCCCCAACTCCATCCTGAAGCCAAGCGCAATTGGCTCTTTTATGCCAAAACTTTTCAAGACCTCACTCACACCATCTCCCAAAGTGGGGAAGGCGCCAATCGTTTTCGTCTAGAAAATGACTTGATGGTGCTCAAACAAAATATTTTAGGCGATTGGCATGGGCTGCTGGCTCAAAAGAAAGCCGTCCAAGAAGAAGCGTTCCTCGAAGAGGAATTTGCCCTCTACCACGCCGACATGCTCAACAAAGCGGGTCGCCTCCAAGAAATCAACGATGTACTAGCGCCATTTTACAATTTTCTCGGCCACGCTTGGAACGATGACATGGGTGCTTGGGATAAGATCAACTGGGACAAAATGGAGGAATATGCTGAAGGTCTGCGGCGCGATCGACAACTCCGAGAGCTAGCGGATTTGTTGGGGCGATGGCAGTCTAGCGAACGCTCAATCAAAGAGCAAAAGCTTAGCCAACCCATGCCCAAATCGGACTGGAAACCCAATCCATACGGCAAAAGTGAGATCGTCGGTATCCACCACAGCAATCATATCAGCGCGATGCTGCCTTCAGAAACGGCCCTTTTGAGTTCGCCAGAGACGGAGATCTTGCTCGCCAAAAAGTACGTCGAGCACAAGCTCCTAACCTTTCAGTATCGCTCTCAGGACGTCAGCGACGAATTGGAAGATCAGGAAGTGATCGCTTTTGAAGAAGACAAAGAAAAACGCGGCCCGATGATCATGTTGATCGATACCAGTGGGTCTATGTTTGGTCAGCCCGAGCGGATTGCCAAAGCCCTGGCCCTCGCGATTCTCAATATTGCGCTGGAAGAAGACCGCAAGGCTTATGTGATTTCGTTTTCGGTTGGCTATCGCACCCTAGAACTGACCGGCAAACAGGGGCAGGTCTCCGTTTTGATCGACTTTTTGCAGCAAAGTTTTCACGGCGGTACCGACCTCCATCCGGGCATGAGCGAGGTGATGAAAGTCCTCCAAGGCGAAGGCTACCAAGATGCGGATGTATTGGTGATTTCGGATTTTGTGGTGCCGCGTTTGGACAAGGACCTCTTTAATGCCGTCATGGAAGCTCGCAAAACCTTCGGCACCAATTTTCACAGCATGTATATCACGCGCCGACCTGATCCACGCGTACCGCCTTTACCGATTTTTGACAATCACTGGATTTATGATCTCGACAATCCGGGCATTATCCGTCAGACGATTGATCATTTTCAGGTGTTTAGGTAAGGGGGTTGTTTCAGTTTTTACCGCTGCGCGGAACGCTTCTCTCGAACATCTCCCCTGTCCCAAGTTTGGGCCTGTCCCCTCTTGAAAGCGGGGACTTCGAAATTTAAGCCGTCAGCCCACTTACGAAGGGGGCGTTTGACGGAAGGGGGATGTTTAAATCTTACCGCTGCGCGGAACGCATTTCAGCGCAGCCAAAAATAAGCGTTCTGCGCAGCAGCAAAGCATAAATCAAACTTCAGGGTGCAATAAAAACTCCCTAGCTAGCACAAGCGCCAGAAAAGCCTTATTTTCATATCCACAATCAACATGAAAAACACCATTTGGCTTGGCGTATGGGTATGCCTGTTTCCCGTATTTTGCTTTGGTCAAAACTCCATTACGGTCAGCGGCTATGTTTCTGACCTTCAAAATGGCGAAAAGCTATTGCGAGCGACGGTACAAGCTCCCGATCTGCAAACAGGCACTCATACCAATGACTTTGGCTTTTTTAGTTTGAGTCTCCCTCCGGGAACCCTCAGTCTCCGCGTTTCATACGCTGCTTATGAATCCCAGCTGATCAGCTTGGAAGCCGTGCAGGACACCTTTATCGAGATCAAACTGGCTCCTCAGTCCTTAGATGCAGTAGAGATCGTGGCGGAGCGCGCTATCGAGGAGGAAACCGAAATGAGCGTAGTGGATATCCCCCTGCGGCAGATCAAAGCGATGCCGACTTTGCTGGGAGAGGTGGACGTCATCCGAGCGGTACAGATGATGCCCGGTGTACAATCGGGCAATGAAGGCAATACCGGCCTTTACGTTCGCGGCGGCGGACCTGACCAAAACCTCATCTTGCTCGATGGAGCGCCGCTTTATTATGTCAGTCATTTGGGCGGGATCTTTTCGGTCTTCAATGCGGATGCCTTGCAACAAGTCAGATTGGTCAAAGGAGGTTTTCCGGCTAGATATGGCGGACGACTTTCTTCGGTCTTGGACATCCGGATGAAAGAGGGCAACCTCAAAAAGTGGGAGGGCACCGGAAATATTGGGATTTTGGCTTCGCAGATTTTGCTGCAAGGGCCACTGATCAAGGATAAGGCTTCGATTATGATTTCGGCGCGGCGTACCTATCTGGATTTGATTTCTCGACCTGCAGCTTGGATCGCGACTGAGCGCGAATCGAGCTTTGGCTACTACTTTGCAGACCTCAATGCCAAGCTCAACTATATCATCTCGCCCAAGGATCGAATCTACCTGAGTACTTATATCGGCGACGATGTGTTTGGGGTCAAAGTCAGAACAGAAAACGGAACGTTCGGCGCAGCCGACTACGAAAAAGAAAGACTAGACATCGACCTCAGTTGGGGCAATCGTCTCTACTCCTTTCGCTGGAATCACATCTGGGGGCCTCGCCTTTTTTCTAACCTGACGGCCACGCATACCTATTATCGCTTTGCACTACGCAATCAGGCTTTTTATCAAGACAGCGAAGAAAGCTCAGAGGCTGATGTGAGCTATAACTCAGGCATTAGAGACATTGGCTTGAAATATGACTTTGATTTTTACCCCTCACCTAAGCATCAGATTCGCTTTGGCTGGCATGCCAACTATTTGCAATATTCACCGGGAGTAAGAGGGGTTTATTTGGGTTTTAACGATTCCATCGCCGTCGACAATAATGAAGGCAACGAAATCTTACGACCAATCCAAAATGCAGTCTATTTAGAGGACGAATGGCGTCCGACGCCCAATTTTAGCGTTCACGCAGGGCTCAGAGGCGTACACTTTTGGATCAAGCAGCGCTCTTACTACTCAGTGCAGCCACGACTCTCCGCACGCTATCAAGTTCGACCCAATCTAAGTCTCAAGGCCTCTTTTGCCGCCATGACCCAGTATTTGCATCTGCTGACCAATTCGGGCTTAGGCGTACCTTCGGACCTTTGGGTGCCTGCCACGGACAAGCTCGGCCCCCAGCAGTCATGGCAAGTCGCAGTCGGTACTGCCAGCAGTCTATGGGGCGATCAGTTTAATTTGACCTTCGAAGCTTACTACAAACAGATGAAAGGCCTGATCGCCTATGCGCCCGGCGCCTCTCCGATCAGCGGTGGCATCGAATGGCAAGAAAAAGTAGTCGATGGCGGAACGGGCGAAGCCTATGGAGGCGAAGTCTTGCTGCAAAAAAAACAAGGCAACACCACTGGCTGGATTGGCTATACCCTTTCTTGGAATTGGCGGACATTTGCCGATCTCAATCAAGGCAGGACCTTTCCCTACAAATATGATCGCCGCCATGACATCAGTCTCGTGATGAGTCATAAGTTCAACGAGCGAATCAGCCTTTCGGGTAGTTGGATCTTTGGCACTGGCAATGCGATCACCTTGGCTACGGGGGCCTATAACACGCTATTCAATAACTACTCTCCAGACAGGCTCATCGAAATCTATGGCGAGGGGCGCAATGATTTTCGCATGCCGCCTTATCACCGGATGGATATCGGGATCAATTTTACGAAAGCCAAAAAGTGGGGTAGTAGGACTTGGAATATAAGCTTTTATAATGCCTATAGCCGCCGTAATCCCTACTTCTACTACTTTGACACCACCCGCACCGTGATCAACAATGATTGGGATAATCCCATTTATGAGGTCCAACTAAAGCAAGTGAGTTTGTTTCCGATTTTACCTTCGGTGAGTTATGGTTTTAGTTTTTAGACCTATGAAAAAATCACGCTGGATATTAGCCCTTTTATTATTGGCGAGCCTCTACCCTGCTTGTGAAACGGTGATAGACGTCCCCCTACCTGAGCATGAATCCAAGCTAGTCATCAATGCTCGGATGGAAACCTTTTTCAATCGGATGTTTTTGAGTCGTAGTCGGTCCCGTACGGATATCCTGAGCGAAGCAGAAACGCTGGTAGAAGGAGCCAGTTGCTTTCTCTTCGAGAACGATCAGTTGATTGATAGCTTTGAATATACGGTTCAGATTGACACTTTTTATTCGCAAGACTCGACTGATATTCGCATTTACGATTCGCGATACTACGAGCTAGCGACTCCCCCTTGGGAAGCAGGCAATACCTACCAAATAGAAGTATTTCATCCAGATTTCCCGACAGCCAAGGCAGAAACCTATTTGCCCCATATACCCGAAATATTGGGAATCGAAATAGAGCAAAACGTTGCCCAAGGCAATGAAGGCCTACCGCTAGCCAAAGTAAAACTACGCTTCCAAGATCCACTCCATGGTCAATCCGCCGTAGCGATGTACGCTGGTGTACTGGTAAAGCCCAACGGGTTACGAATGTGCGAAACAAAATGCGACTGAG
>JBCAWW010000313.1:0-6629 GCA_038534415.1 Bacteroidota bacterium
CGCTTTTTCAAGCTCTCTCCAAGCCCAAAGCGTCTTTAATGATACCATACTCTTTCAGATCAACCGTATCAAAACGGCTGGTAACGACTTTCGCTATCTCATGACATTTCAAGCGGTTGAACCCAGCGGTGTAACCGCAAAATCGGGGACCATCATCCTCAGTATGTGCAATTGTTATTGTGATTCGCTTTGGGACGCATGGCCTTCTGAAGTCAATGGCGGCCCTATGGTAGGAGGCACCGCGACCTTAGATTATATCGGCGGCAATGGCGGTGGAGGGGGCAATATTGGAGCAGGAATTGGCTCTGGGCTCCCCCAACGCCAAAGAGGTCGCATCAATATCTGGCAAATGCCAGGCAGCTTTTTGCGGCCTGATACCTTTACCTTGCCCGTTACGATCCGTTTTAACCCCTAGGGCGTTTTGAGATTTCAGATTTAGCCCCGCTTCGCGGAACGCTTATTCGAAAAAGGCTGACAGAAACTTGGTTTCTATCAGCCTTTTTGGCTTTTGCCCCATCGAGGATGGCAGGGAATTTTGGGAAAGCATACATTTATCACTGAAAAGATTATATGAGTAAATCTATATGGGATTTACGTATCTTTCCGAATCCTGAAATCTCTACTCCGCGATGAAACATATTTTTACGATTGTTGTGATTCTCTCTTTGTTGCCTTCCAGTCTGCTGGCCCAATTTACGGTGAGCGGTAGGATCGTAGACAAAAATAGCCAAGAGCCTTTGGTAGGGGCCGGTCTCGTCGAAGTCGGTACTACCAATGGTACCCTCAGCCAGACCAATGGCGATTTTAGCCTTACTGTCAAGAGTGACAGCTCCACGATTGTCTGTACTTATATCGGTTACGAACGATTGACTGTCGAGCTCAATGGAGAGGCTGAGGTGGTTTTTGAGCTACTGCCAGCTACACAAACCCTCGATCAAGTGGTGGTGACAGCATTGGGGATCGAGCGCCAACAACGTGAGTTGGGCTTCTCTACCGAAGCCTTTGATGGAGATGAAGTAACGCTCTCCAATGCTCCCAATGTCCTCAATGCCCTCAGTGGTAAATCGGCAGGAGTGCAAATCAGTAACCCAAATGGGGTAGATGGCGGTACCACGCGGATTGTGATTCGTGGCAATAACAATATCACGGCCAATAACCAACCGCTGATCGTCGTCGATGGAGTACCGCTAGAAAACAATCCTGGGCTCGAAAATATCGGTCGAGGCGTAGACTGGGGCTCTGCGATCAACAATATCAACCCTGATGACATAGAAAGTATCAATATCCTCAAAGGGCCCACTGCAGCTGCATTGTATGGGGCGAGGGGAGCCAATGGGGTGGTTTTGATTACGACCAAGCGCGGCAGCGAGCAAGCGGGCATCGGCATCCAATATGCTTATTCCTTCAAAATGATCCAGCCCTATCGCTATCGGGATGTACAAAACACCTACGGCAGCGGGGGGCCTGTCAGTCTCAACGAACCTCAGCTACAGCAAAATGCCGCTGGCGAATGGGCCTACCCCAACCAAATCCATGCGACCGATGGCCCTTTTGGTAAATCAACTAATGAGCTTTTTGGTTTTTACTCGACAGGCGTCTCTTGGGGGCCTAAGATGAATGGTGAAATGGTGCGCTGGTGGGACGGTGAAATGCGCCCTTATACTCCCCAGCCCGATAATCTCAAGCAATACTTTCGCAACGGCAACACCCAGACTCACAACGTATCGTTCTCCGGAGGAGGCCCTATGGGATCTGTCCGTGTATCACTTACCGCCCAAAATCACGAAGCGGCCGTACCCAATAGTAATTTTGAGCAGTATACCGCTAACATTGGCTCTAGACTCAATATCTCTGAAAAAGTAGTCGCCGATGTGAGCCTTTCTTATATCAATTTTCACCGGCGCAACAGTCCTACCTTGGGCGATGATAACAATCGCTCCTTTGGCAAGGGCATCCTTTATAGTTGGCCTCGTTCTTACAAAGGGCTGGAGGAGCAGATCAACGTCCTGCCCGACGGTACGCGCAACAATTATGGCGGCGCCTATCCTTTCACTTTTTCTCCCCCTCACCTTTGGTGGAACACTTATCACCAAAATACGGACCTCAATCGCGACAAGCTGATCGCTGCGCTTACCCTCAACTATGAAATTACCGATTGGCTGACGGCCATGGGCCGGGTTGGGATGGATTTTACCCTCAATCAGTTTGAGACGCGCCACGATCCCATCGATGCTTTGGGCATCAATGAAGGCTACTATAGCAATGAACTGGCCCGCAATCAGGTACTCAACAATGAATTTTTGCTCACCGCCCATAAGGATGGTTTTATCCAAGAAAAACTGGATGTCAAGCTCTCTTTTGGTGGGACTCAGTGGCGTCGCAACCAATATGGGATTCGTGCTCAAAGTGGGCAGTGGGTCAATCCTTGGCTCTTTAGCTTTGGCAACTTTCAAGACCCCCTATCGGTGCCGGTACCCACTGAGATTCGCTATCAAAAGCGTATCAATTCGCTCTATGGCTTCCTCAACCTAGCATATGACAACTATCTCTTTTTGGAGCTTACGGGTCGCCAAGACTGGTCTTCGGCTTTGCCGGTAGATAACAATGCCTATTTCTACCCTTCAGCTTCGGCTAGTTTTATTGCCTCAGATGCTTTTGGGATACAAAATGATGTGCTCAGTTTCTGGAAACTGCGGGGCGCATATGCACAGACGGCTTCAGATACAGATCCTTATCAAGTCGATTTTGTCTACAACACAGGGAGCTTTGGGGGGATGCAGACGGCGGCCCTTCCAGGAACGATTCCCCCGATCGCTTTGCGCCCTCAACGCGCCAATTCGTATGAATTTGGGACTACTATCGGCCTTTGGGATGACAAGGTCAATCTAGACTTGACCTATTATTACATCAAGTCATTTGACCAGATCCTCAATTCGCCCTTACCAGCTTCTTCTGGTGCAAGCCTGATCAATATCAATACTGGGGTGCTCGAAAACAAAGGGATCGAAGCGATGCTCAATATCACTCTTTGGAGCTCTGATAAAGGCTTCCTGAGGACTTCCTTTAACTTTAGTCGCAACCGCAATTATGTCGTCAGTTTGGGCGATGGCGCTGAAATCCTGGAGCTTGCCAACATTTGGGGGCTCAATGGCCCTGCCATCGCAGTGCGAGCGGGCGAGCAATATGGTACGATCATCGGCTACGACTATGTCTATCACGAAAATGGAGAGCCCATCCTCAACAATGAGGGCACCCACTATGAAATCAGTGATTCGCGCGTACCGATTGGCAATGCTTCACCTGACTTTATCGGGGGCTGGCGGACTAAGTTTCGCTATGGTGGATTTACCCTTGAAACCTTGATAGATACTAAATGGGGCGGCGATATCTATGCTGGTTCTTATGTGATTGGTTTGCAAACCGGGCAGAGTCCCAGTACGCTGATCGAACGCGAAGGAGGAGGCTTGCCTTATACCGATCCCTCAGGTCAGGAGCGCAATATTGGCGTGATTTTGCCGGGGGTTACTGCTGATGGGACTCCCAACGAAGAAGTGGTACATTATTACTTCAAATATCTCCCCAATGCTGGTGGCTGGGGACGCTTTTTGTCGAGTCCGGGTATAGTCGAAAATACTTGGGTAAAAATGCGCGAAGTTGCGCTCTCCTATACTGTACCGGAACCCCAAATCCAGAAAACGGGCATTTTTCAGGGCTTTAATGTCTCGCTGGTCGGACGTGATCTCTTTTATCTCTATACCACTTTGCCCGATCGTATCAATCCCGAAGGGAGCAATGGCTCCGGCAATGCGCAAGGCCTCGAATGGGCCTCTTTTCCCGGTATGAGATCCTTTAGTATCCGAGTTCAAGCCAACTTCTAATTTGAATCATCATGCGTCAGCAAAAATATATATCTGTTAAGTCTTTTGGTTTTTCTCTGCTTCGCAGAACGAACAAATCGGTCCTCTCTATCCCTCAGAAGGGGGATATTGCCTTGCAAGAGGGGGCAGGAGAAGGAAAAAAGTTTTCCCAAAAACGCGAGAGAAACGTTCTGCGCAGCAGTAAAAAAGCACCTCTCATCGCGGCTTTAGTCCTCCTACTTGTCAGCTTTACGGCCTGCGACCGTGGTTTTGAAGAAATCAACCGCAATCCCTTCGCGCCTACGACGACTGATATTGGACCGCTATTTAATCAAGTAATTAGCACCCTGCGGCTAGGTTGGAACGAGCAGTTTTATCTCCATAATGAGAAACTGTATCAAGTAACGCAACAAGCTTCGCTTACGGCGGAGACATTTCAAAATATCAATCTAGGTACCGAAGAGGTCTGGGGTCAATATTATACTGCCTTAGCGCACATTCGCGAGATTGAGCGGCGCTTTGACGAATATGAGGGAGAGGCCGAGGCCCTCAATAATGTCAAGGCGCAGACCAAGATTTTGTTGGCCTATAAGACCTTTCGGATCACGGATCTCTTTGGTGATATCCCCTTTGCTGAAGCAGGAAAGGCGTTTCAAGGGCTTGAAAATGTACGTCCTGGCTTCGATACGCAGGAGTCGATTTATAAGTTCCTGCTCGAAGAATTGGCTTGGGCGGTAGAAAATATCAATCTCGACCCGACACCAACTACCGCAAGCGGCGCCTCTTATGTGAGCTACGGCAATTTTGACACCTTCCTCGAAGGCGACATGCGGATGTGGATCAAGTTTGCCAATTCTCTACGTTTGCGTCATGCGGTCCGCATGGCGGACAAAGATCCTGACTACGCCTATCCGATCATCCAACAAATAGTGGAAGCAAATACGCTGCTCATCGACGATGGTGAGGATGTGGTAATGATGCCAGCAGATCAAAACTGGCTCAATCAGGGCCTCAATTGGTCATTTAGAGAGCATAAAAAACTTCGCATGGGGAGTACTGTGTGGCAAGAATTGTCAGAGACGGATGCCACCGATGGAAGCGGGATTTTTGACCCAAGGGCGCATATCTTTTTTGAACCAAATAATGCACTTGAATGGGTGCCTTTCCCGCAAATCCCTGCAGACACTACCCCTCAGGCCGCGGGGATCCCCTACCAGCAGCATCGTGATGTCAGCTACGATTTCAAAGGGCCCGAAAATATTTATTCGCCTCTCAACTACTATCTTGTTCGGGACGAGCGTCATGTGCCGGAGGTGATTTTGACCGCTGCGGAGGTACATTTTTTACTGGCCGAAATATATTATCGTGGTCTAGGCGTCGCGGCTAATCAATCTTTGGCCGAGGGAGAATATACTTCTGGCGTAGTCGCTTCGATTGAGTTTTGGCAGGACGTGATGATAAACTCTGAGGCCTGGGTCAATAAGGCTCCTATCCTCAGCATCGGGCAAATTTTTGCTGCTGTCAATCATCCAAAACTGAGCATTTTTGCCAGTACTCGTGATAAGCTAGCGCTCATCTACGCGCAACGCTGGATTGATGCCTTTCGTCAGCCATGGGAAGCCTTTGCCCTCATGCGTAGAGTGCGAAACGTTCCGCGAAGCGGTCCTGAAAATAATTTTCTCCGTTTTACTTATCCGCCATCAGAGGCTGAAAAAAACCCAGAAAATTGGCAAATTCAACTTATCCGAATGGGGGAAGACGAAAGTGATGTCCCCGTTTGGTGGATACCCTAGAATAACCCTTTACTCATGAAAAAACTTTTGTTCATCTGCTTTGCCCTAGTCTTGCTAGGGCCGTTTAGCTATGCGCAACAAAATAGCGTCCTAGCGGTCGAATCCTATAAGCTAGCCAATGGCTTTACGGTATTTCTCAATCAAGATACCACTGCCAATCGGGTGTTTGGAGCGGTAATGGTCAATGCGGGAGCCAAACATGAAGATCCCAATGCTACTGGCATGGCGCATTATCTGGAACATCTATTATTCAAAGGAACCGAGCACTTTGGTACGGCAGACTTTGCCAAAGAAAAACCTCACCTTGACTCCATCAATGTACTCTACGAAAAGCTCGCTCTAGCGCAGGCTGATGAGGAGCGCGCAAGCATCCAACTGCTCATCAATGAGCAAGCAGTCGCAGCCTCGGCCTATGGACTTCCCAATGAATTTGACAAAATGCTCAAGAGCATAGGCGGCACGGGCATCAATGCCTTCACCAGTATGGAGATGACTTTTTATCACAACTCATTTCCGGGGCATGAGATCAACAAATGGTTGGACCTTTATGCTGCTCGTTTTCAAAACCCTATTTTTCGTTCCTTCCAATCAGAGCTAGAAGTAGTCTATGAGGAGAAAAATCGCGCGATGGACAACTTTCAGCGCAAGATTGCGGAAGAAATGCAGCAGAGGATTTTTGCCAATATACCTTATGGTCAATGGAGTGTCCTCGGCAAAGTGGAGCATTTAAAAAATCCTTCTCTGCTCCGTATGTACCAGTTTTTTGAAGAAAACTATAAGGCAGGCAATATGGCCTTGATCCTTAGCGGCAATTTTGATGCGGAGCTTGTCAAACCCGTCATAGAAGAAAAATTTAATCAGCTCCCTGCGGGAACGGTAGAAAAGTTGGTCTTAGATCAGCCTACGCCTTTCAAGGGGATCGAAGTCGTCAAAAAACGTATGACGCCCATCAAGGCAAGTTTTGAAGGCTATCATACAG
>JBCAWW010000314.1:0-6628 GCA_038534415.1 Bacteroidota bacterium
AACGATTGCCGTAGAGGGCATAGAGGTATTTGGCTACCATGGTGTATACGACCAAGAGCGACAAGACGGCAATAATTTTATCGTCGATGTTTATTTAAAGTCAGATATTTTTAGATCCGCATATACGGATCAGCTAGCAGATACGTTAGATTATCAGCAAGTGTATGAGATCGTTTTGGCGGAGATGAAGACTCCGGCAAAACTGCTCGAACATTTGGCCTACCGTATCGCGCGGCAGATAAGCAATTCTTTCCCAGACATTTTGGCCTTACAGATAAAAGTAAGCAAACTCAATCCACTTGGAATGTCTCAATGTAAACAGACTTACGTAGATCTGTTATTTGATAATGAGGCGCTAAAAGGGGTGTAAGCTATTGACAATAAAGCATTTGTTAGCAGCTGTTTTGGGTACTTGTTTTGGCCATAGTAAAAGGGCAATCTTATTTGTAAAAGAGTAATTATTGCTTACCTTTGCGGCGCTCCTGTACTTTATTTCCCTTCACCAGAAGGCGACGTGGCCGAGTGGCTAGGCAGAGGTCTGCAAAACCTTTTACAGCGGTTCGAATCCGCTCGTCGCCTCCCATTGCTTCTAAGGCAATGGATGGCACAGACCGTTATTTGATAACACGGTATCTAGACGCCAGGTAAGGTTATTACCATTCCTGTTAGATTCCCTACCGTTCATTACATCATTTGTACAATTCCCTTACCCCCTCTTGAATTCGGCGGTGATTCAGACTTACTTACATCGGTGATTCGGAAAATGAGGAGGAAGGAGATCTTTGGAGTAGCTAAATATTTTTATAGAAGGGAGAGTATCCGCGTCTGGATACTACAATTTTATTTAATAGCTAACATGTTTGTCAGACGGATAAAGATAATTTCTATGTTTATCCATTGATTGCCAAGCGCTTTTGCTGGCAGGAAATTTGTACGTAAACATTATAACCTAAAAATAAGTGAACCCACATTCACACGTTCATTCTAGCCAATTTCGAAAACAGAAAAGTCATTTAACTGGAAGGAAGTATATGAAAAATTTCAAACATCTCCTTTTGCTGATGTTCCTTGGCTCTATCGTTCTTACCGGTTTTGCCCAGGTAGTGAGCGAAGATCCAAACGACTACCGCGAGAGAGATCAACAATCACTGCAAGATTTTCAGGAAGGCAACGTAGCCTTTCCCCCCAAACCCCGCAACCAATTATCAATTGGTATCAAAGGAGGACTCTCCACAGTCGCTGGAGACGTTGCCCCGCAGGCTGATGGAGGCTTTGCCCTCAATGTGCGCAAAGCACTAGGCCACGCATTTTCAGTACGCTTACACCTCGGCTTAGGTCGCGCTACTGGTTTGAACTACCAGTCTGCTAGCGGATACGCTGCCCACGCCAACCCATGGGATGTAAACTATCGCCAACCACTTGGTGGTCCCGAAAATGCACCTAAAGTATTTTACAACTTCCAAATGCGCTACGGTGACGTAGGAGTAGAAGGTGTTGTAAACCTAAACAACATTAACTTCTACAAAGAAACCAATAAGTGGAATATGTATGCCGCTTTAGGTTTTGGAGCCATGGGTTATAATGTGAAAATTGACGCTCTAAATGCTTCTGGACAGGTGTATGAGTTCGGTAGCGTTGAAGCTATCTCTCTTAACCAAGGCGATGCCCTCGGTATCGAAGGTCGTAGAGAGCGTATCGCTGAGCTTAAAAATATCTTGGACGGAGAGTATGAGTCTCTAGCCGAAGGCCACGCTGATGAGCAAGGCTTTACTGTTGGCGGTGATCCATATGTAATCAATCCTTATATCTCTGGCGCTTTAGGACTTCGTTATAGAGTCGCTTCTCGCGTTGAGCTTGAATTAGAACATCGCTTCGTACGTACCAACGACGATTTGATGGATGGCCAGCGCTGGCAAGAACACGGTGGTCCTGGTGAGTCTGTATTGACTCGTGATATGGATATGTACAACCTTACTAGCCTCGGTATTCACTTCCGTCTTGGAAAAGGAGTTGAGTCTCTATGGTGGCAAAACCCAGTTAGCGGTATCTACTCTGACATCGCTGATACAAAGAAGTTGGTTAACAGCTTAACTGAAGATACTGATGAAGATGGTGTCCCTGATCTATATGACAAAGAGCCTGATACGCCAGAAGGTTCTCCAGTTGACCCATCTGGACGCTCGCTTGATAGCGACCGCGATGGTATCCCTGATATTGATGATGCAGAGCCATTTTCTTCTCCAGGTGTTGATGTAGATGGCAGTGGCCGCGCTATGGATAGCGATAATGATGGTGTACCTGACGCTTATGACAAGGAGCCTAACTCTCCTCCAGGTATGTACTATGACGCCAAAGGGGTTGCGATTGTATTCCCAACGCCAGACAGTCCTGATCAGCCATGTTTGCTTCCAATCATCTACTTTGACTTGGACCGCGACAATATCAAGCCTGAGTTCTACCCAGAGCTATATTACATCGCACAAGTAATGCGTGCTGATGAAGATCTCAAAGTAAGCGCAGTCGGTCATACTGATAACCGTAACACTGATTCTTATAACCAAGATCTTTCAATGCGCCGTGTAAACAATGCCGTTGACTTCCTCGTCAATACTTACGGTATCGATCGCGACCGCTTCGTTACTGCTTTCAAAGGAGAAGATGAGCCTCAAATTGGAGATCTACCTGACAACCGTAATCGTAAGCTTGAAACACTTCACTACGTGAACCGTCGCGTTGAATTTGAGTGTATCAAATAATTAAGGCTTAGCCTTAAACAAAATATCTTGAAGGTCCGGCTGCTAAGCCGGACCTTCTTTGTATATTGGTATTGCCTATGAGTACTCTCTTTTTGATCAATCCAGGCTCTGGCCGTAAACGTGATGCCGAACAAACCGAAGCGCTGATCCGGGAAATTTATTCCCAAGCAGCTCGCCCCGTTCATATCAAAAAGATCGACTTCGAACGCTTAGATGCGATACTAGACGAAGCTGAAGCATTGGGCATCAAAAATGTTTTTGCCGTTGGAGGCGATGGTACAGTCAATGCCATCGGCGCTAAAATGCGGTATCGCAATCTGCAATTAGGCATCATTCCCAAAGGTTCAGGCAATGGATACGCCCGCAATCTGGGCTACTCCGTCAACAGCCGCTTGGCTATCCGGCAATCTCTGGACGCTCGGGCCATATCCGTCGATACAGGGATGATGAACGAAGTCCCCTTTCTCAATGTGGCAGGAGTGGGATTAGATGCCGAAGTCGCTCACGCTTTCTCCTTAGGTAAAAGCCGAGGCTTTGCCCCTTATGTTAGGCGTTCGGCCGAAGGCCTGCTCCAACTACAGCCTCAAGACTACGAACTCATCATCGACGGTGAAACCCATCACTTTGAAAAGATAATCGGGATCGCAATCGCCAATGGTACCCAATGGGGCTATGATGTGAAAGTCAATTCTCACGCGAGCCTCAATGATGGCTTTTTTGATTTGCTAGTGGTCCGTAAGTTTCCCCTCGTCAAAACCGCATTGATTGTCAGCAAAATGTTTGGCGGTCGACTCCAAGATTCTAATTATGTCAAGGTCTTCAGAGCCAAAAATATCCAAATCAAAAGGACAGAGGCCGGATATGCCCAGGTCGATGGAGAACCCTTTGAAACCGGTACGGATATCTCAATTAAGATGCTGGAAAACAGCTTGAAGCTGCTGCTACCCAATACGCTTACCGAACAAAAGATACAATCGCTTTGATTTAGATGGCTTCGGCGGCGGATTACCGCTTCGCGGAACGCTTAAATCTGACTTCTTAGTTTGAAAGCCCGAGAGAAGCGTTCTGCGCAGCAGCTACTAAACAATACCGCCAAGCAATGTCCAGAAATTGGATATTGACGCTGTGGACTCTACATTTATACTGTGTTTTTAGCCAAACGAATATTGCAGGGCTTATTAGTGATTTGGGGGATCGTTAGTCTCCTCTTTTTGATCTTTTATACCCTTGGTGATCCTGTCCAATATATGGTCGGGGATAAGGCTGATGCTGAAACCAAAGCGGCGATCAGCAAACGTTTTGGCTTAGATCGTCCCCTTTATGTACAATATGGCAAGTACCTCAATCAACTTTCTCCTATCGGTATGAAGGAAGAGGAGGATGGCGGCGGATTTGGCTTTAAACTCCCTAGCCTTGGACGTTCTTATCAAACCAATCAGCCAGTAGTCAATCTTATCGCGCAACGTCTAGAAGGCACGATCATATTGGCCAGTGCAGCGATATTTATTGCGGCCTTTCTGGGAATTGGACTGGGGATTTTGGCGGCATTACGATATGGCAGTTGGGTAGACAAAAGCATCCTGAGTTTTTCGGTGCTGGGCATTTCGGCTCCCTCATTTTTTATCGGAGTATTGGTCGCCTGGATATTTGCCGTAAAGCTGCGTCCGCTGACCGGCCTAAATGTAAGTGGACATTTTTTTGAAGAGAATGTCTTTTCGATGGGAAGGCATATCATTTGGAAAAACCTTTTCCTGCCGGCTTTGGCTTTGGGCATCAGACCTTTAGCAGTATTTATCCAGTTGACAAGAAGCAGCATGTTGGACGTACTGCAATCTGATTATATCCGTACCGCTAAGGCCAAAGGGCTTTCACCCGCTCGCATTCGTTTGGGACACGCTTTGCGGAACGCCCTCAATCCGGTCTTGACCTCGGCCACAGGTTGGTTTGCCTCTTTGCTGGCTGGAGCATTCTTTATCGAATACATCTTTGACTGGCAGGGGATAGGAAAACTGACCATTGATGCACTCAATACCAAGGACTTTCCGGTCATATTGGGGAGCGCTATTTTTATCGGTGCTGTCTTTGTGCTCGTTAGTATTTTGACCGATTGGTTGTATCGCGTATTGGACCCAAGAGTGCGGCTTTCATGACAAGATCGATCTTACTTATATCCCTAATTGGCTCATTGCTCTTTGGTGGCTGTGAATTTGATAATGATGTCGAGTTCATTCCTGAACCCATTGCTGCTTACTTTTTGCTGGTGGACGATCAAAGTAACAGCCAATCTATTCTGAAAGTTTTGCCTACGGATGAGCTGTTTTGGGAATATGAAGCAAATCTCAACATTGCGGCGGATAGTGTTTCCGATTTGGATTTATGGGAAGATGAGCTTGGGGTCGCTATCGCCAGTGAGCAGAAGGTTTTGACGTTCGGCCTGCCGAACGAATCCCTCTCCAATACTTATGAACTGGCTCCTTTTCATCCGCATTTGCTGGCCTTAGGGGCGAGTCGCATTGCAATGGTCGATACAAATTCTCAAGAGATACTTTGGATCAATCGTAAGGATGGGCGTGAAATAAGGGATACTTTGAGCGGCCGGGTGGAGCGTTTGTATTATATGGAACCCTATTTCTTTTTGTTGGAGGATAGCGTTCGACTGAAAGTCTGGGAAGAACAAAGTCTCAGTTTGGTGGAAAACTCAGCGCTGCCTCAACCCGTGAGCGAGATCATCAAATGGGAGTTGCTCAATCGGATACAGTTTGTCAGTGAGTCAGGAGGGGACAAAACCCTTTATAGCTGGGATTTTGGTCCACAGGTAATCATTGAAAATGGTCCCGTAATATTTAATAAAGTTGAATACTCACCTTATAGAAGGCAAGCGACGGGTCGAGAATGGGTAGGTAGCATCGAACTGCGAGAAGATCTCTTGCCGAGGCCGGGCATAATACCGGTTACAGATTTTGCGACTCAGTTTATGAACTCACAGCTCTACTATCACGATCGGGACTCATTGTGGCGGGTAGATATTCCCACCAACGAAAGCAACTTCCTAAGTCCGTTTCCTTATCGTTTTGTGCAAAGCCGCTTTTATCCTTAGGCTGGATTTTTGGCTAAAAAATAGGCCAAGCATTTGTTCCATGAATTTTGTTATTTGCAGCCCCTATGGCATAATCCGTTTGCCTAGGCTAAAGGACTTAAATCGTAAATTCAATGGCAGGTACTTCCGATATTCGTAATGGCTTGTGTTTTAGGTACAATGGTGATATCTACTCTGTAGTAGAGTTTCAGCATGTGAAGCAGGGGCGCGGTAGTGCTTTTGTTAGGGTAAAGATGAAAAGTCTTACCAGTGGTAAAGTGATCGAGCAATCTTTCAATACCAGCACGAAGATCGATGATATTAGAGTCGAACGTAGGGTGTACCAATACCTCTATGCAGAGGGCGATAATCTCGTCTTTATGGACAATGAAACCTACGAGCAAATCTATATCGGTAAGGCGATGATTGATCACCTTGATTTGCTAGGAGAAGGTGAAAATTGTGAGGTCCTTTTCAATACTGAAGACGATCAGCCCCTACAGGTCGAAATGCCTAAGTTTGTGATCCGTGAAATCACTTATACAGAACCTGGACTCAAAGGTGATACCGCTACAAATACACTCAAACCAGCTCAGATAGAATCAGGAGCTGAGCTTCGAGTGCCCTTATTCATCAATACAGGAGACAAAATAAAAATCGATACTACTACGCGCTCCTATGTTGAACGTGTAAAGGGGTAATTCCCGCCTTTCCCCCCGCTATCCAACCTTCATTATATGGAACTCAAGGAAATTCAGGAGCTGCTAAAGCTCGTAAATCGTACTAACCTCACAGA
>JBCAWW010000315.1:0-6626 GCA_038534415.1 Bacteroidota bacterium
GATGGCGATTTTGGGGGGAGCAGTCTTGACGGGTATTCAAGGATTGATTTCAGATAGCACGGAGAGTATTAAATTTTCCTTTTACGTGCCTGTTGTTTGCTTTTTGATTGTTAGTTTGTATGGCCGCTTCGCGGAACGCCAAAGCTCAAATGAGTAAAAATCTCAAGGTAAAGGGTATAGAGCCCAATCATAGATGAACAGACGATTCTCACTACTCAATACTTACTACCCCATATGCCCACGACTTATTATTTAGCCTGCGACCTCAAAGATGATCCCAAGCTTATCGCCGAATACGAAGCTTGGCACAAAGCAGAACGCGTTTGGCCAGCTGTCGAGGAGAGCATTAGAGAGGCCGGAATATTGGAGATGCAAATTTTTAGAGCAGGCAACCGTTTGTTTATGGTAATGGTCGTTAGTGATGAGTTTAGTTTCGCTCACAAAGCCCAAATGGACGCCAGCAATAGTAAAGTGCAAGAGTGGGAATCCTTGATGGATCAATACCAGCAACGTTTGCCATTTGCTGCGCAGGGAGAGAAGTGGGTACTACTCAAACAAATCTTTCAATTCAATGCCTAGCCATGAGTAAGGTGTATTTTATCCAAAGCCACGGAGTACCCATCGGAGAAGAAAAAGTAGTAAAAGTCCCCACCGGCGAAGTCAAAAAACGCCTATTTGGGGGTACCAAGGAGATCATGCGCAAAGAAAAGCGCTGGGAGCAAACGGGTTTCTCTCAATCCAAAATAGACATCAAACGCCTAGCCGAAGATGTCGCCGATACCATCGCCGAGATTGAAGGCGAAGGCCTAGCAGTTGAATCTATCACGCCCATTACCTCCGGTAATTATGATTGGGAGTACAAAATCATGGGCAAACGTAAAAAAGGCGGTGGTGGATTTGGCTATGGGTACGGCTATAGCTATACCGAAGGGGTGATCATTGTGGCCAAAGAGCCCTCCTAGCTTTTTACGAGCAGAGGATTTAGTATTGAGACCAAAGTACTTAGTCTAATGACTGCGAACTGTCCAACTTTTCGGGTTTCTGTGGTTATTTTTCTTGCGCCTAAATACTACTTACTTTCTACTTCTTAATTAACTTCGCCACATGGAGGAAATCAAACCCATCGCCATGCCAGGAATTCACAGCCGATTCCTGCCCTACTTTGAACAAAAAGAAGCGGGTCGCAAGGCCAAGGTATTGGATGTAGGCGCTGGTCATGGTGCTTTTGCCAAGACTTTGCATGACAAAGGATACGAAGTTGCGGCTTGCGATCTCTATCCAGCGTACTTTCACTTCAAAGAGATCGAATGTACCAAGGCGGATATTACCGACGGCCTCCCCTACCCCGACGCCAGTTTTGATGCCGTCATCGCGATAGAGGTGATGGAGCACATCAGTAATCATGAAACCTTCTTTAAAGAGGCCTTTCGTGTGCTCAAGCCTGGTGGGATGTTGTATATCTCAACCCCCAACATATTGTCTCTAAAGTCTCGTTTTCGATTTTTCTTCAGTGGGTTCTTCTACACCTTCGAGCCTTTGGATCGCCAAAATTATGATGGTTTACAGCATACCTCAGCCTTGAGCATCGACCAATTTAATTATTGGGGCATCAAATCTGGTTTTGAAACTGCCAGCTATGGCATCGACAAAAAGCAAAAATCTTCCCGCTGGTTATTGATCTACAGACCTTTTCTGTGGTTGTTTACTCGTATCAAAAAGATTGCGCCCATCCATAATGAAATGGACCTCCTTTTGGGGCGAGTCTTGTTTTTGAATTTTCCGAAGCAGTAGGCTTGGTTTTGGCCTTTTGTCATGGCTATAGCAGAAGCCATCCTCATAAATTGCATAAACATCAACACCATAAGATTTTTACCAATTTTCTGCTTCGCAGAACGCTCAGTCCCTAAAGATCCTACCACTTCGGTCAGGATGACGATTTGAAAATCATAGGTAAAACCTCAAAACCAAGCGGTCATTCCGAGCGCAACGGAGGAAACTTTGCCTAGTCGAGCGTTCCGCGAAGCGGTAGCCCCACAAGAAGGATTAGATTTTTCCTTACCTTCAAAAACAAAAATGCCCAGCCCTCAAGAACATATCGAGGCCCACCAACAAGCAGGTCGCTATTTCACTGCTGACGGTATTGAGAGTTTTGTCAGAGCAGAAGGTGAAGGCGAGCCAGTAGTCTGTATGCATGGGGTTCCCTCTTCCTCTTTTTTGTACCGTAAGTTATTGCCGGCGCTCGCCGAACGCTCATTTCGTGGCCTTGCCTTTGATTTGCCGGGTATGGGTTTGGCCGACAAACCAGCTCAATACGATTATAGCTGGACCGGTCTTGGCAAATGGTCCGTAAAGGCAAGCGAAGCCCTTGGCTTGGAAAAGTTTCACCTCGTCCTCCACGATATCGGCGGACCCATAGGCATGGAGATGCTCGCCGCCCATCCAGAACGCATCCTTTCATTGACCATCCTCAATACCTTGGTCGTGGGATTGGCAAACTTTAAGAAACCTTGGTCCATGCGTCCCTTTGCATGGCGAGGCATTGGTGAGTTGTACCTTATGAGTATGCAGCCTGCTCTTTTTGCCCCGCTGATGTATTTGCAAGGCGTAGAAGATAGAGCATCTCTCTCCCAATCTGAGGGAGCTGCTTATGTGCAGCTGCTCAAACGTACAGATGGAGGCAAAGCCTTTTTGCAGATCATGCGGAGTTTTGAAGCTACGCAGGCCAAGGAAGACCTTTATCTAAAAGCGATCAAAGCATTAATGGTGCCCAAGCAAATTATCTGGGGAGCAAATGATCCAGCATTGACGGTAAAGGCCTACGGTTTGCCCACACAAAAAGCCAGTGGGATCCAGCGCTTTCATCAACTGCCGGGCAAGCACTTTTTACAGGAGGATCAAGCCCCAGCGATTGCAAATATAATCGCTGAAATGAATCATTAAGCTACTAACTTACTAGGGGAAGCGTTCCGCGCAGCGGTAAACCCCAAAAAAGATCGCAAAAGCATGCCCGAGGATCTCAAACATATCAAATTTCGGAACAGCAGGAATCCTGATGCGGCTTTTGAGATTGTCCCTCTTGAGACTTTATTCACGCGCACAGACCTTAATCATTCCCCCTTCAAGCCACATTTGGTGGAGTTTTACCTGATCATCATGGTGCTAGAGGGGCATGGCAAACATTTTATTGATTTTCAAGAATACGAGTATCGGGTGGGTAGTATCCTGACCATCCGCAAGGATCAAATCCATCAGTTTGTCAAGAGTGAGGTCAAAGGCTATATGCTTTTATTTACGGATGACTTTTTGGTAAGCTACCTAGACAAACTAGAGTCGCTCAAAGCGCTGCATCTATTCAACGAATTATTGGGCATCCAAAAATTACAGTTTGAGCCCTCCGCATTTTCGGTAATCACTGAGCTCGTAGAACGCATCAAAAAGGAGTATTTTCAGATCAACGATACTTATTCACAAGGGGTTATTCGTAGTGAATTGCACATTTTGCTCACTCAACTCTATCGCCACAAAGCTAGTCTCAACCCCCAAGTCTACCCCAAAAAGTATCTACAGGAGTTTTTGCAGCTACAAGAGTTGATCGAAAAACATTGCCAGCACACCCAAAAGGTCAATGACTACGCAGAAATGATGTCCCTGACTAGCAGGACATTAAATAATATTTGCCACAGCATCGTCAAAAAATCCGCCAAAAAACTCATCGATGAGATCGCGATTACCCAGATCAAGCGCCTACTGATCAATACTGAGCTTTCGGTCAAAGAAGTGGCTTACAGCAGTGGCTTTGAAGAGACGACAAACTTCTTTAAATACTTTAAACGCCACACGCTCAACACTCCTGAGCAATTTCGTAAAGTCCATATTTAGGGGTTTTCCATTTTTTACAGTCTTAACGCATTTTTCTATATCCGTCCCGGAGAGTCTTGCCTATAATTTTGCTTGCAATAGTTCACTCTAATGCAAGCTAATATGAAAGCAATCTCAATTATCAGTCAAATAGCCCTTTTGCTCGCCCTCGCAAGCTGTGGCAGTAATAAAGGCTCTATGTCTCAAGTCAAAACGGAAGAACAAATGAGTTTATCAAACAAAGACAAAGTTGTAGCCCTCCTCAACAGTTTCAACAATGGTTCACAAGAGCCGATCTCCTACATCAATCCCACTAAGTATATCCAACACAATCTCTCAGTGGGAGACGGATTAGCGGGTTTTGGTGCCGTTATGGCCAATGCCCCTGAAGGCGGCTTCAAGGCCAATGTCGTTCGCGCTTTTGAAGACGGCGACTATGTGTTTACACATACCGAATATGATTTCTTTGGGCCCAAAGCTGGTTTCGACGTCTTTCGTTTTGAAGACGGTTTGATCGTAGAGCATTGGGACAATTTGATCGAAGTGCAGAAGCCCAACCCAAGCGGTAGAACTCAATTTGATGGTGCGACAGAAATCACAGATTTAGACAAAACGGAAGCCAACAAGCAAACTGCCCGTGAGTTTATCGAAAAGGTCTTACTCGGACATGAAATGGACAAAGTTGCCACCTATATCAACCCCACAAATTATATCCAACACAATCCAGCCGTAGCTGACGGTTTGGAAGGATTTGGCGAAGCGATGAAATACTTTGCTGAAAACGGTTTGGTGATGGAATACACTAAGCTTCACAAGGTCATGGGGGAAGGAAACTTTGTCCTGACTATGAGTGAAGGCAAGTTTGGCCAAGGTGATCACAGCGCGTTTTATGACCTCTTTAGGTTCGAAAACGGACAGATCGTAGAGCATTGGGATGTGATTTCGACCATCCCTCCGCAGTCAGAGTGGAAAAATGAAAATGGAAAGTTTTAGGTATACTCCATTCTTTGTAATCAGTACGTGCATGGGCCTTAGGTCTATGCACGTTTTTGCTTTTTGAGGTCAAAAAAAATCACAAACTTGCCTCAAATGCCCTGCTTAGCTTGTAAGAATCCAGCCTTAGATGCAATAATCTCTATTGATTTTGAGTCCTTTTTTGGGCTGCTAGACTGCTTCGCAGAACGCTTAATCGCTTTATTTTTAAGGACATAGTTGCATAGACACACATTTCTTGTTTCACTTAGTTCGGATCTCGAACTGTCCAATGAGATGCTAAAGTCTAAGTCAGTTTTTGGGCAAAAGCTAATTTTTTTTGGCGTAAGCTCCCCCTACTTTTGGGGCATAGACTTGAATCAAGACATGCTTTACCTGCGTATTATCGTCTTGCTTCTTGTATTCCTGATACCGGCTTCCTGCGGTCGGTACGCCCTTCGCCAAAATATCTTTGCTACCCCTGTTTCTGTTGAAGAAGGAGATTTCTTTGCTGATCCTTCTGAAGAAGAAACAGACTTTCTCTCCGACCAAGGAGAAATCCCAATAGATTGGGTCTTTGACGGCCAAAGTCGTCACGAAACACTTGAAAACTATTTCAAGCGCTTGGTCAAATCTCACGACTTTAGTGGCACAGTGCTAATTGCTGAAAATGGTCAGATTGTCCATCAAGGGGCCTATGGCTATGCCAATACTCGCAAGCGTGAACCGCTCAATATTCATTCGACTTTCCAACTCGCTTCGGTTTCTAAGCCCATTACGGCGATCGCCGCATTGCTGCTTTATGAAGATGGTAGCCTACTGCTCAATGAGCCAGTCCAGACCTACCTTCCGGAGTTTCCCTACAAAAAGATAAAAGTCAAGCATCTTCTCTCTCATCGCAGCGGATTGTGCCGTTATATGGGCCTAGGTCAGGACTATTGGAATAAGCGCTATTTCCTTACCAATCAGAAAGTAGTGGACTTATTGGCCGAACACCCAATGAAATTACGCTTCCGTCCGGGTCGCAAATTTCAATACAACAATACCAATTACGCATTATTGGCGGCGATTATAGAACGCCTAAGCGGCCAGAGCTTTTCTGAATTTGTAGATATGCGCATTTTCAAGCCATTAGGCATGCAAAATTCCGCAGCCTATAATCTCCTAGAAAAGAAAAATGTCTTTGGCCGAGCCAAAGGATATATCAAGGGCAGACGCTCTTACAAAGCAGCAGAAGGAGATTATTTAGATGGAGTATTAGGCGACAAAGGAGCCTATTCCAATGTTACAGATCTCTATACCCTTGACCAAGCACTCTATGAGGGACGCCTGCTTAAAGCAGAAACAGTTAAGCTAATGTTTCAAGCGGCGGGACCTTATCAGCGAGGGCGTAATTATGGCCTAGGTTGGCGGCTAAAGAAATGGCTCCCTAATGTCGCTTATCACTTTGGTTGGTGGCGCGGATTTCGTACCTGCTTTATCCGAGACATGAAAGCGCAGCGCACCATTATCATCTTATCCAATCGAGTCAACGCCAAAAAACCTATCAACTATTGGCGGGTCTACCAACTTGCCAAAAGGGTAGAATTACCGATCCCGTGGGAGGAAGAGGAATCAGAGTTTGAAGTTCTCCCCACCGAAAGCGTAGATGAATTTAAATAATCCTATGTAATAAAAAGACACGATTTGTCTGATTTCAATTACTACGATACGGCTCTAAAGCCATATCGTAGTAATTGAAATCAGAGTTTGAAGTTCTCCCCACCGAAAGCGTAGATGAATTTAAATAATCCTAT
>JBCAWW010000316.1:0-6613 GCA_038534415.1 Bacteroidota bacterium
CTTTGGCGCCTTGCTTTGACTGGTCTGAGAACTAGAGTCCCCGCGTTCCAGAACATGGGGTGTCTGTTTTAGTCGTCCTGAGTCCCGACGAAGGAGCTGAGCTTTTCCTCTCTACTTCGCAGAACGCATTTCTCGTCGTCCTGAGCATCGAGACGATGAGAAATCTTATAGCTGGTCAAATGATTTTTCAACTGGAAAGTCATGGTCCCGATTTCGGGACTCACCCCCAAGGAGATTCGAAAAGTAGCGGCGCAACATTTTGCGCCGTCAAAAATGAGCGTTCTGCGAAGCAAAAACCCTTACCTATGCGATCCCGATTTCGGAATACAGGATCGTAGGAGCTGAGTTTTTCTTTATTGCTTCGCAGAACGCTTCCCCTCAAAAAGAAAAATGCCCTGCTAGAAGTTAATCCTAGCAGGGCAATCTATTTTTGATCGTGATGTTTACTTATCACACTCCCCCATAACTGGGTCAAGTGATGCAATCAATACCACGGTATCAGCTATTGTAGAACCTTCGAGCATAGACTCTAGGGCTTGTAGGTTGGTGAAGGAAGGAGAGTTGATTTTCATTCTCCAAGGAGAACCAGTACCATCAGATTTGATGTGAAATCCAAGTTCCCCTTTAGGGGCTTCAATCGCAGAGTAAATTTCTGCACCATCTGGTGGGATTACGCCTACATCTGTCATCATAAAGTCGTGAATCATACCCTCCATAGAGTAGTAGATCTCGTCTTTGGATACGAAGGTATGCTTGGCGTTGTCTACGCGAATATCTCCAGCAGGAAGCTGCTCACAAAGCTGATCTAGGATGCGAAGACTCTGCTCCATTTCATCCATACGCACTAGGTAACGAGCAAGGCAGTCGCCTTCTTCACGAATCGGAATATCAAACTCTACCTGATCGTAGACCAAATAGGGTTCAAAGATGCGGAGGTCATGAGCAACACCAGAAGCGCGCAAAACAGGACCCGTCAAGCCCATGCTGATGGCTTCTTCTTTGGTGATCACACCTACACCCTTATTACGGTTGAGCCAGATACCATTGTTGGCGAGCATTTTACGCCAGCTAGCAATCTCTTTTTTGACATTGGCTTTCCAATCTAGGATATCCTGCAATACTTCTGGCTGAAGGTCATACTGGATACCACCGATACGGCAATGACTCACGGTAAAGCGAACACCTGCGAGCTTGTCAAAGATGGTGTATAGATTTTCGCGTTCACGAAAAGTCCACAAAAACATCGAGATCGCACCTGCATCCATCACCATTGTACCCAACCACAGGAGGTGAGCTGAGATACGCGCCAATTCACAGGCGATGGTACGGATATACTGGGCTCTGATGGGCACCTCAATGCCAACTAGCTTTTCTACAGCTAGACAAAGAGATACATTATTGGAGTAAGGAGACATATAGTCCATACGGTCAGTGTATGGCATAAACTCCTGATAGGTCTTGTTTTCGGCAATCTTTTCGATACCGCGGTGTAGATAGCCTACATCAACCACAGATTTGAGGATTGTCTCCCCATCACATTCCAATACACAGCGCAACACTCCGTGAGTGGCCGGGTGTTGAGGCCCGAGATTGACCACCATTTTGGTGCCCAAAGGATCGTCTTCTACCTCTACAGTAGTGTGCTTATCCTCTAGTTGCTTATATACGGCATGCTGATGCTTCGGAAAAAAAGTCGCGTTGACTTTATCGTTGATACTTTCCTTGCTTGGAAATACTTCGTTGCTCATAATAAAAAATCGTGGCTGAGTACGTTTACATGCAAAAAAACGAATCTCAAGGCAGAATGTAAAATGTATTTTGCATTACTTCATCCTTAACTATGATCCAGACAAAATGTTGAACCAAAAGCAGGTAAAAAAAGGCTCATTACAAAAGATAGGCTGGAAAACCGCGATGAGCTTGGTTGTGGCCAATATGGTCGGGACGGGAGTATTTACTAGCCTTGGCTACCAATTGGTGGAAGTGCAAAATAGTTGGTCGATCATTTTGCTATGGTTATTGGGGGGCGTTTTGGCTTTGATCGGGGCTTTTTCTTATGCCGAATTAGGCACAAGTTTTAAGGAGTCGGGGGGAGATTATATCTTTTTGTCTCGCTTGTTGCATCCTTTTCTCGGCTATTTATATGCTTGGGTTTCCCTCACAGTAGGCTTCGCGGCTCCGGTTGCGATTGCTGCCTTGGCGATGAATCAATACCTCGCTCCTTTTGGTGATTTTTGGTCTTCCTCTGCGCTGGCCATGGGAGTGATTGTCATGATGAGCTTATTGCATTCATTTAGCGTTAGGCAAAGCGGCTGGGTCCAAAACCTGTATACGCTGGTCAAGGCGCTCTTTGTTTTGGCGCTGATTGCCGTCGGCTACTCCTTTATGCCCTTCGAGGGTAATGCGCAAGCGTGGGGGAGTAGTTGGCAGTCCGAAATCTGGTTGCCGGGCTTTGCGGTTTCCCTCATATATGTCAGCTATGCCTATACGGGTTGGAACTCAGCGGCTTACATAGTCGAAGAGATTGAAGATCCGCCTCGACAGTTACCCAAAGCACTGATTGGTGGGACCTTAGGCGTGGTGGTGGTTTATTTGTTGCTGCACATGGTTTTTTTGCGTCAGGCGAGTGTTGAGCAACTTTCTGGGAAGGTGGAAGTCGCAACGATTGCTTTTACCAATGTGCTCGGAGAGACAGGCGCTAAATGGGTGAGTGCTTTTATCGCCATCCAATTACTCGCGACGATTAGCGGTTATCTTTGGGTTGGTTCTCGGGTGACTTTTGCGATGGCGCGCGAGCATAGACTTTGGTCTTTTCTTGCTTCGCAGAACGCTAATGGCGTTCCCGCAAGGGCTTTATGGCTTCAGACAGGCATTAGTATCCTGCTGCTTTTTAGCGGCACCTTTGAGCAGGTAATGTTGTATGCGGGCTTTGTGCTTCAGCTTATGGGGACGCTCACTATCTTGGCGCTACTATGGCTCAAACGTGGGCCCAATACCTATGCAAGTCCATTTCGGCCTTGGGCGCAAATCCTTTATTTATTGGTGAGTATCTGGATACTGGGTTTTATGCTTTATGAGCGACCGTATGAGAGTCTCATTGGTTTGGGCATCGTATTATTGGGTGGATTGACCTATTTCAAAAAGAGATAATCGTTCTCGGATAGAGAAAAGCATAGATAAACTTGACGGACTTTTTTGTCACACTCTCTGTTTTTGCCAAAACAAATCGTAAATTTGAGCGAGTATTCCGCAAAATCGTCCCTTTGATATGTCCGATTTGCCGCTATTTGAAAAAACAGCAAGTCCTTCGCTCTTTGATTCAATGCAGACCTTCGATCACGAAATGGTCGTACACTGCAATGATAATCATACTGGCTTGCGTGCTATTGTAGCTGTCCACAACACTACACTTGGCCCTGCTATGGGGGGAGTGAGAATGTGGGATTATGCTTCAGGAGCAGAAGCGCTTACGGATGCTTTGCGTCTCTCGCGCGGCATGACGCTCAAAAATGCCCTTGCTGGCATTAATGTTGGCGGTGGTAAAGCCGTAATCATTGGCGACGCTCGAACTCAGAAATCTGAGGCCCTTCTACGTCGCTTCGGACAATTTATCAATAACCTTAACGGAAAATATTATACAGCTGAAGACGTTGGTATGACGTCGGCAGACATGATTCATGTGCACCATGAGACTCCTTTTGTGACCGGTATGCCCGACTATGCTGGGGGAAGCGGTGATCCAGGAATCATGACTGCATATGGGGTTTACCTCGGTATCAAAGCCAGCGTCAAGCAATTGACAGGCAGTGATTCTCTCGCAGGAAAAAGGATCCTCATCCAAGGGGTAGGCGCTGTTGGTGCTGATCTCGCAAAGCACTTGGTCAAGGAAGAGGCAAAACTGTTTATCTATGATATTTATCCTTCTGTCATGCAAAAAGTAGCGGCCGATACAGGGGCTACCATCGTTGAGGCGGAAGAGGTATATAGTATGGACCTCGACGTATTTGCCCCTTGTGCTTTAGGGGCGGGGCTTAATCCTGAGACCATTCCCCAACTCAATTGCGCGATTATTGCCGGCTCTGCCAACAACCAATTGTTGGATGAAGTTAGCGATGCGATCGCTCTACATGAGCGAGGTATCCTCTACGCACCAGACTTTTTGGTCAACGCTGGAGGGATTATCAACGTTAGTTTAGAGTTGGAAGGCTATAATTATGAGAGAGCCAAACAACTTACCGAGAAGATTTACGATCGCACCCTCGAAAACTTTGCTATCGCTTCAGAAAAAAAGATTACTACCCACCATGCTGCATTAAATATGGCACAAAGCCGGATTGATGCGCTAGGACATAACTTGCTATTTCGCTAAAACAGGAACGCTTATATCCCACACAGATGATAACGAGAAGACAGATTCGAGCCAAAGTCATGCAAGCCATTTATGCATGCATCACCTCCGGTCAAGAACCAGATGCCGTTTTTGATATCCTGCTCAAAGAAATTGAGCAAGAAGTATTGGAGTTAGAAAAAAAGAAGAGACTTTCTGGAGATGCCAAACACCTAAAGGCCCTTTATTATGATTCCATGAAAAATCAGACGTCTTATGATGAGTACATCAAACGTAAGGCTGAAAATTGGGAGTTGGATCGTATCGCTCGCATTGATCGCATCTTAATGCATATGGCTATTTGTGAGATGCTCAACTTTGAGGAGATCCCTGTCAAGGTAACCATCAATGAATATCTCGAACTTGCCAAAACCTACTCGACGCCTAAGAGCAGCAAGTTTATCAATGGAATCTTGGATAGTTTATTCAACGATTTTCAGCAAGGTGGCTTAATTATTAAAAAAGGACGTGGCCTGATCAATCATTCTGCGTCTAAAAATAAACCAAACAACAATCCCGCAGAAACCATTCAATGACGACAGTAACGCTAATTCCGGGTGACGGCATCGGCCCGGAGATCACTGAAGCAGTGGTCAAAATCTTTGAAGCCGCTAAGGCTCCAGTAATTTTTGAAGAAGAGGCCGCTGGCCTCAAAGCCTTTCAGGAAAGCGGGAATCTAATTCCCGATGAACTGATCGAATCCATCGAACGCAACAAAATTGCCCTTAAAGGCCCCTTGACAACTCCAGTAGGGGAGGGCTTTCGCAGTATCAATGTAACGCTCCGTCAGCGTTTTGATTTGTATCAAAACGTGAGACCTTGCCGCAGCATCCCTGGGGTTCAGAGTAAATTTGACAATGTCAATATGGTACTCTTCCGTGAAAATACGGAAGGGCTGTATTCTGGCTTTGAAATTTATGATGAGCGCAATGGTATCGCTGATGCGATTGCTCGTGTGACCGAAAAAGGTGCTCGCAGAATATTGCATGCTGCTATGCAGTACGCAACCACCCAAGGCCGCGAAAGAGTAACGGTAGTACATAAAGCCAATATCCTCAAGAAATCGAGTGGCCTGTTTTTGAAACTTGGTCGTGAAATCGCGAGAGAATACCCTAAGATTACCGTCGATGATCGCATCGTCGATAATATGTGTATGCAGATGGTCATGTACCCCGATCGCTATGATGTGGTAGTAACAACCAACCTATTTGGGGATATCCTTTCAGACCTAGGCGCTGGCCTTATCGGTGGTTTGGGGATCATACCCGGAGCCAATATTGGTGAGGATTATGCCATCTTTGAAGCCGTACACGGAAGTGCGCCTGATATCGCAGGACGTGGAATTGCTAATCCTTCTGCTTTGTTGCAGTCAGGAATAATGATGCTACGCCACTTAGAAGCGTTCGCCGTGGCGGACCAAGTCGAAAATGCGCTCTTTAAGACCCTGAGCAATAAAGATCAGGTAACCGGAGACCTTGGTGGACCGGCCAATACGGCTGAGTTTACTCAAAATTTGATAAACAATCTGTAAGGATTGCCATTATATAGTAGGTAAGCAATGTTTTAGTTTAATACTTTTGAACTAAATTTATAGTTATTATATTTGCTATCTCAATTGTCAAACTATTTTAAATTGATTATGAAAAAGCTGTCTGTATTATTTTTAGCCTCGGCTTTTGCACTGTTTTTTGTTGCCTGCCAGACGGCTGGTACTGCTAACAAAGGAGAAACGGCCTCTTCTGACGCCGCAGCTGCTGCTACGACTGCAGCTCCAACGCAGCCTACTGCACCTGCTCCTAAGCAGCCTGAGCATATCGCAAAAGCTGAAGCCATGGCCAAAACTACTGTAGAGTGGACGGACATGGAGTACGATTTTAAAAGCGTTCCAGCGGGTACTAAAGTTACCTATCAGTTCAAATTCAAGAACACTGGTGATGCTCCTTTGGCACTTACCAACGTAAAGCCATCATGTGGATGTACTACTCCTTCTTACAGCAAAGAAGAAGTGGCTCCTGGTGAAGAAGGATACATTGACGTAGCCTTCAATACTACTGGTAAGACTGGTATCCAAAGCAAAACAGTTACTGTAACGGGTAACTTTGAAGGAAACCTAAGCCAAGTACTACGTATCAAAGGTGAAGTAGAAGCGGCTCCAGCCAACTAGTCTACTCCTTATCCGTAAAAATTAAGCGGACAAGAGGCTCAACTTGGCCTTTTGTCCGTTTT
>JBCAWW010000317.1:0-6603 GCA_038534415.1 Bacteroidota bacterium
AAAGTGCTCGGGTTGGCAAAAGCAAAGGCTTCCTCATCATAAGCAAAGGTCAATTGCTCGGCCATTACGCTGAGACCATTGCCGATGCCAAAAGTATAGTCGATCCCGACATTGAAGAGTCCCTGATGCGTGAGGGCACCGACAAACTTTTGTTTAGAGATATAAGAGGCTTCAAACCAAAGCCCGACACCCACATCCCATTTACCGTCGATGCCGATACGATTTTCGGGGATTTGCGCTTCGCGCAACGAATCGAAGGGTAAATCTAGCGATTGGGCGGTACGATGGTGGTAGGTCATGGCGATCTCGCCTTTGGGAACGGGCAATTGCACTCGTCCACCAAATTCGGGTTGCTTTTTGACCGTAATCGTTTGTTCCCAGCCTTTGCGCACATCATTGCCGTAGAGGCCCCAAAGCCAGATATTGGCATTGTTGACAAAATAGTATCGACCGAGCACGCCATAGACGCCATTGGTCAATTGCAAGGGATCACGCGGATCGATCTGATCAAACCACATCAAAGGCCGCAGGATGGATGCCGAACCAAAATTGATTTTTTGCAGACCCGCTCTCACTTCCCATTGGGCGGTGGAGTAGCGGAGCCAAGCACGATAAGGTCGTAGGCCGCTGCTATTGAGAAAAGTATCAAAAGGCTGGAACTGACTATTGGCAAAAGCGTTCGCTGAAAGCTCAAAATCAAAATAAGAGGTGTCTTGTCTGCCATAGCCATAAGTCAGCTTGGGTAGATAACGCGCGCCGCCTAAGACAGGTAAATCCGCCCCAGGGTTGAGCCCCGTCCAAGCCGAAACTTGCCCGTTGAATTTGAGTTTGTTTTGGCCGTGCATCGACTCTGGCGTTCCTCCGAGGAGGAAAAACAGCAAAAGGGTCGATATGTAAACGGACTTATTCATCTCAATTGTTGTGTACTTCCTGATTCAATATTCCTTATTGGATATTCAGCATTCCTACTCTTTCAGTCCTAAGCCATAGTAAAGAAAGTGGTTGAGCTCAACCGCTAAGTCATTGATATTGGGGTACATGGCACGCAGCTTTTCGTCAAAATATTGATCTCGCATCGCTTCCATCATATACATGATAAAGCCGGGTTTGATATCAGCACGTATCCAGCCTTGCGCCTGCGCTTCTTGATAATGCCCTATCACCTCTTGCATGATCTTGCCCGCCAATTCTTGATAGAGCGCCTTGATCTCAGCTGCCCCATTGATGTAAATATCTTTGGCAAACTCCTCGCTAACCGAATCGGTACTTTCAAACTTTAGTCTTACGATCTCTTCCATTTTAGCTTTGAAGGAGATGTCTCTTGCCATCAGTTCTCGGTAAGCCATCATGGATTCGTCGAGCATCAGGATCAAGACCGCTTTGATCAATTCGTTTTTGTTGGGGTAGTAGCGGTAAAAAGTCATTTTACTCACTCCCGCCTCACGACAAATTTCTTCGATAGAAACTCGCTTCGTGCCATGCTTAGAGAATAAGCTTTTGCCGGTCTCTAATATTTGGGCCTGTTTAGCGGAGGCGCGATGTATCGTCCCACTACTGGATGTCTCTTTTGATTGCTTCACGTGATACTATTACGATGTAAGTATACGATTTTGTTTCAATTTTACAATAATCGTACAGTTGACTTTTGATAGTCTCGTGGGTGACCGCTTCGCGGAACGCTCATTTGAATCTGTGGATTGGTCGGATTCTTTTCGCCGCAAAATGTTGCGGCGCTACATTTTGCTAAAATGTAAGCCTCATTTATTCATTTAAACTTATCGATCGATGCCGATCCGTAGCGACGGAAAATGTTCCGTCGCCATATTTTCACAAAATGTAAGCCTCCATTTCCGCTTCGCGGAACGCTCATTTGAATCAGTGGATTGGTCGGATTCTTTTCGCCGCAAAATGTTGCGGCGCTTTTTTTTGCTAAAATGTAAACCTCATTTATTCATTTAAACTTATCGATCGATGCCGATCCGTAGCGACGGAACATTTTCCGTCGCCATATTTTCACAAAATGTAAACCTCCATTTCCGCTTCGCGCCACGCTCAACAGTCGCCGCCAGCGGCTCTAGTTAGAATCCCGGATGGGGGAGTCCCGAATTCGGGACTCTGTCGAAATGCGTTCTGCGAAGCAGTAGCCAAAAATATTGCCTAATATGCAGCTTCAAACACCATCATTCATGAAGCCAACAGCCTTAATCTTGACCCTCATTGGGTTATTTGCCTTTTCATTGAGTTTCGCTCAACGTACCTCCCATACCCTCAAAGTCTCCGTCAGACTTGACAAAACGATGAAAGATGCTTTTGTAGAGGATGGGCGATTATATTTGTTTATCAGTGAAGCCAAAAGAGGCGAACCACGCCGTCAGACTTGGCCACGCGTAACCAATCATATTTTTGCGCAAAATATTGAAGCTTGGGATCCTGAGCAGTTGATGTATTTTGATAGCGAAAGCGAACTAGACAGCAATGAAGATCTCGTTTTGGCGGACTTTCCTGATGGCGACTATCGGGTGCAGGTCTTGTGGGACCAAAATACGACTGCTTCGAGCATCAATGCGCCGGGCAATCTGTATAGCGAAGTGGTCGAGTTGAAGCTGCGAGATGATGATAAATTGACGCTCACTCTGAGTGAAATTATTGCGCCGAGAGAAAAAGTAGTGCATCCGCTTTTGCGCGAACATAGCTTTAAAAGTGATAGCCTCAGCGCTTGGTGGGGCAAAGAAATGTCGGTTGAATTTTCGGTCTTACTTCCGCGCTCTTTTGCGAGCAATCCCAACAAAAAATATCCCATCATCTATGAAGTGGGCGGCTATGGCAGTCGTCATTATCGGGCCAGCCGGATCGTGCAAAAAGACTCGGCCTTTATGGCTTGGTGGAATACCGAAGCACCGGAGGTGATCATAGCCTTTCTCGATGGAGAGGGGCCTTTTGGGGACTCCTATCAGCTTGACTCTGACAATAGCGGCCCCTATGGTTATGTGCTGACTGAGGAGATGGCGCCCTGGATCGAGCAGGAATATCGCGCGATTGCTAGTACGGAAACCCGCTTTGTGGAGGGCTGCTCTACGGGGGGATGGGTTTCGCTCGCTCTGCAGTTGTACTATCCTGATTTTTTTGGCGGTACTTACTCTTATAGCCCTGATCCTGTGGACTTTAATCATATGCAGCTCGTCAATCTCTATAAAGACGATAATGCCTTTGTCAACAAATATGGCAATGAACGTCCTTCCAATCGCACCACTACAGGTGATCCGATTTTTTCGATCCGCAAGGAAGTTTATTACGAAAACGTACAAGGTGTAACGGGCAGCTTCACCACTTCTGGCGGTCAATGGGGCGCTTGGAATGCACTTTACAGCCCTAAAGGCAAGGATGGCTATCCTGTGCCGGCCTTTGATCCGCAAACCGGTGAGATTGATAGTGTGGTAGTGGCCCACTGGCAGCGTTATGATTTGTTGCACCACACTCAAACAAATTGGGAGACGCTGGGGCCGAAGCTAGAAGGGAAACTTTGGGTTTGGATGGGTGATATGGATAACTATTATCTCAATAATGCGCTGCATCCTTTTGCAGACTTTTTGAGCGAAACTAGCAATCCAAAGTCCGACGCAAATATTACTTTTAGTCCGATGCAGGGGCATTGCTGGGCCTTTAGTCGCAAGGAAGTGATTGAGATGGTCGGAAAAAGACTTAAGCAATAAAAGTATCGATCGATACGATCCGTAGCGACGGAAAATGTTCTTTCGCCATATTTTTGCGAAATGTAAACCTCATTTCCCGCTGCGCGGAACGCTTATTTGGATCTATTGATTGATACAATCCTTTTCGCCGCAAAATGTTGCGGCGCTACGTTATTGCAAAATGTTAATCTCATTTACTCATTTAAATTTATCGATCGATACGATCTATAACGACGGAAAATCTTCCGTCGCCCAATTTGCCCAAAAAAGCAAAGTCAATTTTTTACGAGAAAAGCGTTCTGCGCAGCAATAAAAACGATACAACATGAAAAACTACTTATTGCCGATTGTACTCTTAGGGCTGATGGCCTGCCAAAAGACGGAGCGTTCCGCGCCAGCGGAAAAGCAAATACTCAGCCCCAACGAAAGATGGGCAGAGGCGGTCAATAGCAATCAATGGGAGAATATCTACTATGATAAGGCTGTCAAAATCGGCCTGGATGCTACCCTCATCTATGGAGCTGAGGCGATCGTGTCAGCGGCAAAAAGAATGAACCAAGAGATCGAAGCAATCGAGACGATCACCACCATAAATACGCATCGAGACAGCCCCTATAAATACGAAATCGGCCAGTTCACCACTAGCAATCGAGCGCTCTATTATCATCTTTTGATTTGGAATATGGAGGCTGAGCAGCCGCTACGTGAGTTAGAGATGATCGCCTCCGGCGGAACGCTTGACGCGAGCATACTCAAAGAAATCGACCAGAGACGGGAGGAGTGGATAAAACTTTGCAATGCGCACGATGCGGCCAATTTGGTGGAGCAGCTTTATCGCGAAGATGCCTTTTACTACAATCACAAACCGATGGTCAGAGGCCGTGCCGCCATCACGGAGGATTATAGCTATATGAATCGTCCAGAATACAGCTTATTGCTCAAGCCGATCATGGTACAGCCTGTCAACGAGAATTGGGTGTTCGAAATCGGCGAATGCAGCGGTAGCTATGGCGGGAAATATATGCTCGTCTGGCAAAAAGGGAAGGATGGGAAGTGGTATGTCTATATGGATTCGAATGTTTAAGTATTAAGACAATAGTATTTAGCATGAAGTTCATTGCTTGCCGCTTCGCGGAACGCTTATTGAAAGCGTGGACCTGAAAATTTTTAGAGATATCAAAAACTTCTTCTCAGACAGGCATCATCCCCTACGAACAAAGTGAAATACGGGATCTTTGAACTGACAAACCGAAAAGTCCCATTGAGTTAGGAATGCGCCTTGACGCAAATTCGATCCCAGGATACATTTTTTCTGTACTTAAGCTAAATTAGAGGAGCCTTAGTAAGTATCGCTTATGAGTGAATATCAATACTATGATTTTCGTGCGTTGAATCGACCTTTGACCCCTCAAGAGATAAACGAAGTAGCTTCCTATTCGAGTCGCGCAAATCCTAGTGCTACAAAGGCAACCTTTGAATTCCACTACAGCGACTTTCGCTACGATGAGAAGCAAGTCTTGTGTGATTTTTTTGATGTGATAAGAAAATAACATTCTCTAAGGACCACTAGCTGAGGCTCGCATACTTTCGTCTAAAAAAACAATTATGAAACCCAATCCACTCATCTCCCCCCGATGGCTCAAAGATCAGCTGACTGATCCCAATCTGATCATTTTGGACGCGACCATCCCCAAGGCTGGCGGGAAGCATGTGGGGGATTTACGGCAAATTCAGATTCCTGGAACGCGTTTTTTTGACCTCAAAGGCGCTTTTATGGATCAATCGAGTCCTTTGCCCAATACCATCCCAAATGGAGAAGCGTTCAGCGAAGCTTGCCAAAAACTCGGCATCAATCGCGAGGATACGTTGGTGATCTATGATAAGTGGGGCATCTACTCGAGCCCGCGGGCTTGGTGGTTGCTGCGTCAGATGGGCCACCCCAATGTCAAGGTGTTGGATGGAGGCTTGCCAGCTTGGATAGCGGCGGGTTTTGCGACGGAAGCAGCGAGTACTGGCCAATATGAGCGCGGGAATTTTGTGGCAGATTTTGATGCTAGTGCCCTGCGGACAGCAGATGATATGCTTGCCAATATCAAGGAAGCTCAGGCGAAGGTATTGGATGCGCGTTCTTATGGCCGTTTCAAGGCGACCGCTCCCGAGCCAAGGGCAGATTTGATTGGCGGCCATATCCCGGGCTCGCAAAGTCTGGCTTTTACGGAGGTGCTGCAAGACGGCAAGTATTTGCCCAAGGAGGAACTCGCGGCGGTATTTGCTAAGCTGGATTTAGGCGATGCGCCTTTGATTTTTAGCTGTGGCTCCGGTATTACAGCTTGTATCATACTGCTCGCCGCAGAACGCGTCCTCACCAACGAAACCGCCTTATATGATGGCTCTTGGTCCGAATGGGGACTGCCCGACAAAGGCTTGCCGATAGAAAAATAAATGTATCGATCTGATCTGTAGAGGCGTATTGCATACGCTGGCTTGAAGAAGCGTTCTGCGCAGCAGAAAAGCCTCAAAAAATTATCAGAGATTAACAGTAGAGACCTAATCATCCAATCACCAAATCCAAAGGCACGGGTGTAAAGCAAAGGATAAAGATCGCGATCGCGACCCAGCCCAATATCTGCCTCGGCAGATTGACCCGATGCTCGATATAGGCCTCTGGATGATCGAGGCCTACCAAGCGCGTAACCATACCGGAATAGAGTAGCCAGATAAAATTCATCTGAAGCTCAGGATACTGCCATTTGACCAGACCTTGGATCAAGAGTATGCTCGCCATCAGGGCGACGGGCCGCCAGATGTTTTCGCTGCCCAATACTTTGCGGCAGACATAGAGCAAAAACATCACGTAAACGCCCAATATGAGCCATTCGACCCAGTCTGTCATAGCGATATCAACCAGGCCGGT
>JBCAWW010000318.1:0-6601 GCA_038534415.1 Bacteroidota bacterium
TGGCGGTAGTGCGTTGAGATTGAAGAGAGAGATTGCCGTTTGCGTAAATTTCAAACAACCAAAAGCCCCAAGGGGATAAAAAAAGAGCTAAAACCTCTGTCTCGCAGCAAGATGATCCTTGGGACTTTTGGTTGTTTGAAATTTACGCAAACGGCAATCTCTCTCTTCAATCTCAACGCACTACCGCCAATATTTGGAGTGGCCTAGAGGCAGAGCGCGTAACCGAAGATTATCGGATTCGCCTACGACCTTATTACAGTTATCGCCTTCAAACCATTAAGCGTGATTCCTTGGAGCCTTTGGTCAGTCGAGTCGAGCGTTATGGTTTCAACGGAAGCGTAGTCAAAAGTCTTGGCGACCATTGGTCAGTAGGGATTTTTCACAATGCCTTAACAGACAATTTTCAAAACATCAATTGGGGCACCAGTTTAGGTCCCGCCTTAGAATACAATATTTTTCCTTACGATGAGGTGGCTCGTCGCGAGTTTACGATTGCTTATCGTACCGGTTATCTCTATCGCGACTATTTAGAAGAAACCATCTTTGGCCAGTACAATGAGCATCTACTCAATCAATCTTTGAGCGTCGATTTAAGAATCCGCGAACCTTGGGGCTCCGTTTTTGCGGGCCTAAGAGGCTCACACTTTTTCAATGATTTTAGCAAAAATCGCTTAGCCTTTAACAGTCGTCTCAACTGGCGAGTGTTCAAAGGACTCAATATGAATGTCCGTGGCGATTTCGCCTTGATCAATGACCAAATCAATCTCCCCAAAGGTGATGCGAGTCTAGAAGATATCTTATTGGCTCAGACCCAGCTAGCGACCAATTACAATGTATTTTTGTCCGCAGGTTTGAGCTATAATTTTGGTTCGATCTACAACAATGTGGTCAATACCAGATTGTAGGCTTTTAACGATATCCTTTTCCAAAAGCAGGTTTTCCCCATGGAAGACCTGCTTTTTTGTTAGGAATCCTTGAGCAAAAATACTTATGGTCATTATGACCATATTTCCTATCTTAGCACAAATCAAGCTCGATGAAATCAAATAATTTCCCGCTTCTAGGCCTGCTAATATTGCTAGTCGCCTGCAGTCCCACTGGATCGCAAAAGCAGTTTGCAGCAGCAGATAGTCCCTTGGCAGTAAAGGTCCAAGCCCTCACGCGCAATGATTACCAGGCCAAATATGAGCCTCAAAAGGGAGTCTTACACGGAGCGGGCCAAGACATCAAAAGTTTTAAGGAATATGCCAAGGTCTTAGGCCCTAATCGTCATCCAATATTTTATATGACCTATATAGGCATTACGGCAAGCAAAGAGGAAGTAGCCAAATGGGGCTTACGGCTCAAAGAAGAACTCAACTCTTTGCCTAGCGATGTGATGCCCCAGATTGGCCTCAATATGACGGGCGGCAATGATGATGGTTCAGGGCAGACTGGAGGAGTTGCGGAGGGGCAATTTGATGAGCAAATCGCTGTATTCATTGCCGCTTTAAAGGATATTGACCGTAAATGTTATGTACGGATTGGTTATGAATTTGAAGGATCTTGGAATGGATATGCCCCAGATGCTTATGTAGCCTCCTTTATCAAAATCACCCAAGCGATGCGTGATGCGGAGCTCTCAGCCGCCACTGTCTGGTGCTCGGGAGGAGGTTCGGCAAACTTTATGCCCTGGCCTCAACTAGCGGCATATTATCCTGGTGATGAATGGGTCGATTGGTGGGGCATTGATATCTTTTCGCCGGAAGAAATCACCGATCCCCGACTGATCACTTTTTTACAAAAAGCCGACTCCTATCAGAAACCAGTAATGATCGGAGAGACGACTCCGCGTTATGTAGGGACTTTAGGCGGCACCACTTCGTGGAACGCTTGGTTCAAACCCTTTTTCCAACTCGTCTATGAAAATCCTCAGATCAAAGCGATCTCGTATATCAATTGGGATTGGGCCTATTGGTCAGATAGTCTTGGGTTTGAGTGGCATGATTGGCAAGATGCCCGGCTGGAGCAAAATGATAGCATTAGTCAAGCCTATGTACACGAGCTCAGTAAAGAGCTATTTATTCACGCCAAGAATAGTAAATAAAAATACCTCCATAACTCTATTTTCTTGAGCTATGGAGGTGATATTTTTCAGGATTACTTACTCCTTTGACTCTTTAAGGGCCTCTACCTCAGCCTTTAAAGCTTCAAGTTGCTCAGCTTGCGCTTCGATCAATTCTTGCTGGTCTTGTACCGCCTTGATTAAAACAGGTACTAGATCAGAATAATAAACGCCAAGGCGATCTAGTTCATACTCCTCATGCGCTCCCGTTTCTTCATTGACTTTGAAATCATGAGTCTTAACGACCTCTGGAACGGTCTCTTGTAGATCCTGAGCAATCAAACCTAATTTGCGATTGGGGCTAGGATTAGGATCATTGATCCAGTTAAAGCTGACCGGTTTTAAAGCCAGCACTGTCTGCAAGCCATATTCAAGCTGCTGAATATCGGTTTTGTCTCTACGGTCAGAAGTATTGACAGTACCACTGGTAGCATATACATCGTCATAGCGCAAGCTCGAAGTCCCCAGGTCATAAGTATTATCAGCAGTAGGACGCAGATCCCCTCTAGCAGCAATCTCACTTGTGCCCCCATCTTCAAAGTACTCTACTGTTTGAAATCGTACTCTACCATTGACGTGCAAGGCATCCAAAGGTACTGTGGTACCAATGCCCACATTTCCGTTTTTACGGACGGTAACAGCATTGGCTCTAGAACTAGGGCCTGTACCGATACCAATCTCGAAGATTGGATCAGAAGTAACCCAAGAAGTCGCACTTCCGCCTCCAATATTGTAGCGTCCAACTGCCATAGATGAAAAGCTCTGCGCCCTTGTAGCATTGCCAATCGCTACTGAATAAATCGCCTGAGCTTCGGCAAAATAACCAGCCGCGAAAGAATAGTTTTCTTCTGCATCAGTACTATAACCAAGAGCGGTCGCACCAGTGGCAAATGCATCGGTATTAAATCCCATTGCTGTCGAGTATAAGCCATCTGCATTAGAAAAAAAGCCGGAAGCAAAGGCATAACTATTGGTGGCTTCGGTATCACGGCCCATGGCCGTAGCGCCATAACCTTGGGCTCGCGTATTGAGGCCACTAGCAAATGAATACAAACCAATCGAATCACGATTCCAATAAGTAGAAGCAGCTCCTGAAGCAACCGTACCCACTCTAAAGGCATGAAGATCAGGCAGCCACATCAATTTATCGCCATTACCCAAGGTATCGAGTCCGAAGAGGACACGTTGATTATTTCCGACGTGCAAGTTAGTCTTGGGCGAAATGCCTACGCCTATCCCTACTTCACCATCACCAGTGATGGTCATCACATCTCCCCCTACACCGTTCCAAAAATTGAGGCGATCATTTCTGTGATTAGATGCGATATAAGCGGCGATGGACCAGTAGTTAGATCCATTATTGTTTTCAAAATTGAGTCGAGCATAATCATTGCCATTCTCATGTAAACGGATTTGCGGATCGGTCAAGCTACCATTGGCAAAGACTTCTAAACTCGCGTTAGGGCTAGAAGTACCGATGCCGACATCTCCACTACTATAATAAGTATCCGTCCCACTCGTAGCCCACACACTCGAGCCAGAATTGTCATTGGCAGGAGCCCATTCTGTCCCGGTCCACTTGAGCACTTGACCAGCGTTCGGCGCAGCCGCACTAAAACTACGGCCCTGAATACCAGCAACGGTAGGTGCAGGATAGGTACCACTCAAATCTCCACTAGCTGTAGTACTGTTGGTAATATCATCAGAGGCATCTGTATCTCCTGTATTGGTGATTGTCGTACCACTCACGCTGATACCTGTACCTCCACTATAAGTTGGCGCAGAGGGTAAGCTCACACTGCCTCCACCATTTGAAAGGCTCAAATTGGAACCTGAAAGACTTAGACTTTGAATTTCGTTGGCAGGATCTGCGTCTGCGTCCCCGGTATTATTGATCGTGGAGCCGCTAATACTGATCCCCGTACCTGCCGTATAAGTTGTACCAGTAGGAAGATTGATGGTACCGCCCCCATTGGAAAGCGTTAGCGTAGCACCCGAAAGACTCAAAGTCTGCAATTCGTTATTGGGGTCAGCATCTGCATCGTTTACATTATCGGTAGAACTAATGCTAAAGTTTGGGTACGAACCACTTACCGAAGTAGCACCTCCGCCCGTGATACTCACCGCTTGATCGGGAGCCGTATTTTCGATCGTACTGCCGTTGATCACAATCCCATTGCCTGCAACATAAGGGAGGCTATCAAGTTCGTGAGCCTTCTGAGTGTAAAGTGCATAAGGCACACTATGTAAGGCATTTTCACCCATCGGGGCTAAGCCATTGCCAATATCCACTTGGACCTTGAGCTCATAATTAGCACTCGCCCAATCGATAGAAGCAAAATCACCCGCTAGCACTGCCCCCTCTCCGATGACTGCCGTAAACAGACCATAATCATTGGTCGTAGGTGCATGCGTTTCTTTATAGACCTCTATTCCATTTTGTAGGAGACTAAACTCCACCGCGATCAATTCGTTGGTAACAAGGGCACCGGCATCTCTAATGACGGCTTGATAGGTAATAGATTGAGGTGATTGCCCCAAAAGCGTCGCTGGAAACAGCGAGCCCAATAGGCAAATTAAGAGTAGCGTTCGTGAAAGCTTCATAAGATAGCGTTTAGTTTAAGTGATCAATTCATAAAAAGAAGGTTTACTGCAAAAGGCCGTTAGGAAAAAATCAGAGAAGGCAGGATATTTGCCATTCAAATAATTTACTTTTTAACTGAACCAAAGGAAAGTATCTCCATGAGCGAAAAAGAGGCTCGCGCATCCCTTAACTTTATCGAAACTCGCGTTGAGGATGACCTCAAGACTGCGAAATACGACGGACGAGTTTATACGCGCTTCCCCCCCGAGCCCAATGGCTACCTCCATATTGGGCACGCCAAGTCAATTTGTTTAAACTTTGGCTTAGCCCAGAAATATGGTGGCAAGACTAATCTTCGATTTGATGACACCAATCCAGTAACAGAGGACACAGAATATGTGGACTCTATTATGCATGACGTGCAGTGGCTGGGTTTTACATGGGAGGGGCAACCACTTTTTGCTTCGGACTACTTTCAACAGCTTTACGACTGGGCTGTACAACTCATCAAAGAAGACAAAGCTTATGTCGATGACTCCACTTTAGAGGAGATCAGAGAGATGAGAGGCGTGCCTACTTCTCCAGGTACTGAGAGCCCTTACCGGGAACGCTCAGTCGAGGAAAACTTGGACCTTTTTGCCAAAATGAAAGAGGGTGCGTTCGACGAAGGCGAAAAAGTCCTACGCGCCAAAATCGATATGAGCAGCCCCAATATGCATATGCGTGATCCGATCATGTATCGCATCTTGAAGCGCACTCACCACCGTACAGGCGACCAATGGTGTATCTACCCGATGTACGATTGGGCGCACGGACAAAGCGATTCGATCGAAGGCATTACCCACTCCATCTGTACCCTAGAGTTTGAAGTGCACCGCCCCCTATATGATTGGTTTGTCGGTGAACTAGGCATCTACGCGCCCCAACAGATCGAATTTGCCCGCCTCAACCTGAGCTATACCGTGATGAGTAAGCGTAAATTGCGCCAACTCGTCGAAGAAGGATACGTCAAGGGTTGGGACGATCCTCGTATGCCTACTATATCGGGTATGCGTCGTCGTGGCTATACTGCTGCTGGGATTCGCGACTTTGCGGACCGCATCGGCATCGCCCGTCGTGACAATGTGATAGATCTCTCTTTGCTTGAGTTTAGCGTACGCCAAGATCTCAACAAAGTAGCGACCCGCGTTATGGCCGTCAGTGCTCCCCTCAAAGTGGTGATCACCAACTATCCAGAAGGCCAAGTAGAGGAGATGGAGATTGAAAACAATCCCGAAGATCCTGAAAGCGGTAGCCGTTTAGTGCCCTTCTCACGTGAGATATACATCGAGCGTACGGACTTCATGGAAGATCCTCCTCGCAAGTTTTTCCGCCTAGGACCGGGACGTATGTCTCGTCTCAAAGGGGCTTATATCATCCGATGCGATGAGTTTGTTAAGGACGAAGCGAGTGGCGAAGTCACAGAGCTGCATTGTACTTATTTCCCAGAATCCCGTAGCGGTTCTGATACTTCTGGCCTCAAAGCTAAAGGTACCTTGCATTGGGTTTCGACCGCGCATGCTATCGATATAGAAGTACGTCAGTATGATCGTCTCTTTAGCGACGAAGCGCCTGATGGTCATAAAGAAAAGAGCTTTTTGGAATTTCTAAACCCAGATTCTCTCAATGTTTTGTCGCATGTCAAGGCTGAGCCCAGTCTCAAAGAGGCTGTTATCGGCAAGCATTATCAGTTTATTCGCAAAGGCTATTATGCCCTCGATCCTGATACTACGGCTGACAAATTGGTCTTTAACCGTACCGTCACCTTACGTGATAGCTGGGCCAAGAAGAATAAGTAAGGCAACATTTTTCGTCTAAAAGCGATAAATAAGTAGATACTGTATTCTAAAGAGCGATATGATCCTGAGATGGAC
>JBCAWW010000319.1:0-6593 GCA_038534415.1 Bacteroidota bacterium
CCAGAATTGATCCACGTGCGAAAGCTCCTCCCATAAAGGTGTTTAATAAACCTAGGAGACCGCCACCACCTTCACCACCAAAGTTTGCTTCGAGTTCGACGGAGTCGATCCCAGGCAAAATGATGAAAGTTCCAAGACGAAAAACTGCGAGGAGACCTAATGTATATAAGATCCGGGTTTTCAGTTCCGGGATCTTGAAAATATTCTGTATGGTCTCAATTAGCTTTTTCATGATCTAGACTTCAGTAGCAGATCCGCCGGCCTTTTCGATGGCCTCTTTAGCAGACTTGCTGAATTTGTTCAATTTGACATCAACTTTGGCGGACAATTCTCCACGACCGAGAACCTTTACGAGGTGCTTAGCTGAAGAAATGATTCCGTGCTCCTGCAGAAATTCGTGATTAATTTCCGAGTTAGGAAATTTTTCCACCAATTCTTGAATCGTATCCAAATTAACGACTTTGTATTCAACCCGATTAGGATTTTTAAAGCCAAATTTAGGGACACGGCGATACAATGGCATCTGTCCACCTTCGAACCAAGGACGGTAAGTAGCACCACTACGTGATTGCTGCCCTTTGTGTCCTTTGGTAGAGGTACCACCACGGCCAGATCCCTGACCACGGCCAATACGCTTACGGTTCTTGGTTGCCCCTGCTGCCGGTTTGAGTGAATGTAACTTCATTTTTCTATTCCGTCTCTTCGAGTTGAACCAAATGACTCACCTTTTTGATCATTCCTAGGATCTGGGGCGAGCACTCTTTCACCACCGTTCGATTGATCCGTCCTAAGCCCAAGGCCTTAATAGTGGCCACCTGGTCTTTCGGGCGGTTGATGGTGCTTCGTTTTTGAGTAATCTTTACTTTAGGATACATGTTGCTTATCCGTTATACACTTTGGCTACGTCGATACCTCTTTGGTGAGCGATTGTTTGTGGCAAGCGCTGTAGTGAAAGAGCTTTGAGAGTAGCTTTTACAACATTATTTGGGTTAGCAGTACCGAGGCTTTTGGCGATCACATCTTTGATGCCAGCTGCTTCTAACACTGCGCGCATAGCACCACCTGCCAGTACTCCAGTACCTGGAGCAGCTGGACGAAGCAATACTTTAGCTGCGCCATATTTAGTGAAGCTTTCATGAGCTACAGTTCCTTTTTGTACAGGAACCTTGATCAAGTTTTTCTTTGCTTCATCTACACCTTTGGCGATAGCGTTGGTAACTTCATTGGCTTTACCCAATCCGTATCCAACAATGCCATCTCCGTTTCCAACGACGACCAGCGCACTAAAACTAAAGCGCCGACCACCTTTTACGACCTTAGAAACCCGCTTGATCTTGACGACCTTTTCTTGCAGTTCTACGTCGCTACTCTTTACTCTGAGTTCGTTAGGTAATTTCATAGGTCTTAAAAGTTGAGGCCTCCTTCACGAGCGCCTTCGGCTAATGCTTTAACTCTACCGTGGTAACGATATCCACCGCGATCAAAAATAACCGCTTCGATACCTTGGGCTTTGGCCAATTCAGCCAATTTTTTGCCTACCGCGTGACTCTGTTCGGTCTTTGAAAGCGGCTGCAAATTTAAATCTTTTAAGCGAGAAGAACAACTCGCTAGGGTTTGACCTGCCGTATCATCAATAATCTGAGCATAAATTGACTTATTGCTACGGAAAACTGATAGACGAGGTCTTTCAGATGTCCCCTTGAGTTTGCTACGCTGCCGCTTACGGATCTGGGCACGACGCAGAGTCTTTTTTGCAGTTCTTGCCATTTCTGTTCTGGTATATTGAATGCTTTAAAAGGGGTTCTACTATTTACCGCCAGCTTTACCGGCTTTTCTACGTATTTGTTCACCTTGGAACCTAATACCTTTGCCTTTGTAGGGCTCTGGTGGACGATAAGAACGAATCTTGGCCGCAATGTGGCCGATCAATTGCTTATCATGGCTCGTTAACGTGATCAAAGGAGGTGTACCCCGCTTGGTCTCAGTTTCGACCTTTACTTCGGGGGGAAGGATAAAGTAGATTGGGTGAGAGTAACCAACTGATAGCTCAAGGATTTGTCCTTTTGCGTCAGCTTTATAGCCTACCCCTACAACTTCCATCTTTTTTTCATATCCACTTGATACTCCTATAACCATGTTATTGATCAGTTGGCGGTACAATCCGTGCATAGCCTTATGGCGTTTTTGCTCGGTTGGACGCGTGATGGTGATTTGACCATCTTCCTGTTCAATTAGCATGTCTGGATCAACTTTTTGATGGATCTCGCCCTTTGGACCTTTAACGGTTACCACATTGGACTTGTCCACGCTCATGCTGACACCAGCAGGAATAGCAATTGGCAGTTTCCCTATTCTAGACATCGTTATTGCTTAATAAACGTAACACAATACTTCTCCCCCTACATTCTCGGTCTGAGCATTTTTTGCAGTCATTACTCCTTTGGGAGTAGAGATGATTGCAATACCCAATCCGTTCATCACACGGGGCATGTTTTTAACCTTGGCATACTTACGCAAACCAGGTTTGCTAATACGCTCAATTTTAGTGATGGCCGGCCTGCGGCTGACCTTATCATATTTGAGGGCAATTTTAATGCTCCCTTGAACAGCATCATCGACAAATTTGTATTTGCGGATGTAGCCCTGATCGTGGAGAACCTTCGTGATCTCTTTCTTGAGATTTGACGCAGGAATTTCCACTACTTTGTGCCCTGCCAGAATGCCGTTACGGATTCTAGTCAGGTAATCTGCTATAGGATCAGTAAACATATTACCAGCTTGCTTTCTTTACGCCTGGGATTTTTCCCTGAAGGGCGAGTTCTCTGAACTTAATTCTTGAAATACCAAATCTTCTCAAATATCCGCGACCGCGACCTGTTAATTTACAACGGTTTTTGAGTCTTACGGGAGAAGAGTTGCGCGGCAACAAGGCTAGGCCCTGATAATCGCCTTCATCCTTGAGTCGCTGGCGCTTTGCAGCGTAGCGAGCCACGAGCTTTTCGCGTTTAGCTTGTCTTGCTATGATCGATTTTCTAGCCATAGTTTTATACTTGTTGCACCTCCTTTGGTTTTTGGAACGGCATCCCAAAGGCCTTTAGAAGGGCGATTGCTTCTTCGTCAGTCTTTGCAGAAGTAACAAATGTTACGTCCATACCAGAGATACGATTAATCTTATCCACATTGATTTCAGGGAAAATGATCTGTTCCTTGATACCCATGGTGAAGTTTCCACGTCCGTCAAATCCTTTTAGAGGGATACCTCTAAAGTCGCGAACACGAGGCATAGCAACGTTGATAAAGCGGTCTAGAAATTCATACATTCTAGATTTGCGCAATGTAACTTTGCAGCCAATTGGCATACCGTCGCGAAGCTTAAAGTTAGAGATACTCTTGCGAGAAATCGTTACTACTGGCTTTTGTCCGGTAATGAGTTCAAATTCCTGTACGGTAGCGTCGATGAGCTTCTTATCACCGACAGCTTCTCCTACACCGCGGTTCATCACGATTTTCTCCAATACAGGTACCTGCATGATAGAAGAATATTGAAACTGCTTGTTGATAGCAGGAATAATTTCTTCTCTGTATTTAGTATATAATCTTGGTACGTAGGCCATGATTGGTCTTATTTGATAATCGTTCCACTCTTCTTGCTAACCCTAACCCAACCTTTGCCGTCTTCATTACGCTGACGTCCTATGCGGGTAGGTTGCTTAGTACTAGGGTCAATTAGCATCAATTTGGAGATATGAATCGGAGCTTCTTGCTCAATGATTCCTCCATTTGGATTTTCTTGTGAAGGGCGTACGTGCTTGCTAACAAGATTAACACCTTCTACAATTGCACGCTGATCGCTAGGGAATACTACTAGCACACGTCCTTCTTTTCCTCGGTCTTTCCCGGAGAGTACCCGTACTACGTCTTCACGCTTTACGTGTACTTTTGCATGTTTTTTATCCTTGGCCATGATCTCTGTTTCTTTTGGGATTTAGAGTACTTCAGGAGCCAGGGAAACAATTTTGGTATATCCTTTGTCCCGAAGCTCACGAGCAACTGGGCCGAAGATACGCGTTCCCCGAGGACCACCATCATTGGCAAGAATCACCGCAGCATTATCATCAAAGCGGATATAAGATCCATCCTTGCGACGTCTTTCTTTGCGGGTCCGCACAACTACGGCTTTTACTACATCCCCTTTCTTTACATTAGAACTGGGATCAGCCGCCTTAATCGAGCAAATGATACGGTCTCCGATGCGCGCATAACGCCTCTTTGTACCGCCAAGTACTCGAATACAGAGCACCTCTTTGGCACCACTGTTGTCCGCGACTTTCAGTCTACTTTCCTGTTGAATCATTAGTTTATCTGTTAATGGTTTGTGGTTTTCGGGTATTGTTCTTGTAGAACATTCCGAACCTGCAACCGATTACTTTGCTCTTTCGATGATCTCAACCATTCTCCAGCGCTTGCGCTTGCTGATAGGTCTGGTTTCCATAATCCTTACGGTGTCTCCAACGCCACTGTCGTTGTTTTCATCGTGGACGACAAACTTGGTCGTCTTTTTTACAAATTTTCCGTAAATAGGGTGCTTTACTTTACGCTCTACAGAAACAGTAATGGACTTATCCATTTTGTCGCTGACCACACGTCCAACACGCACTTTGCGGAGATTTCTTGTAACGGTATTCTCGCTCATGATAATTTTCTATTCCTGTAGTTGACGCTCACGAAGAATGGTTCTCAGCCTTGCAATATTGCGGCGGGCATCCGTAATGTCAGAAGGTCGTTCAATTGCAGAAACCGCGTGATTCATCCGGAATTTCAGCAATTTGTCCTTCTCATCTTTGAGTCGAGCGTATAGCTCAGGGGTGGTTAGTTCCCGAATCTCTGATACCTTCATAATCTTTATCCTTGAAGATCTCTTCTGGTGACAAATTTAGTTTTGATAGGCAGTTTATTGCTTGCAAGACGAAGAGCCTCGCGTGCTACTGACTCAGGTACACCATCAACCTCAAATAGTAAGTGGCCAGGCTTAACAGGGGCAGCCCACAATTCGGGATTACCTTTACCTTTACCCATCCTTACCTCTGCAGGCTTTTTGGTGATTGACTTATAAGGAAAGATGCGGATCCACATATTACCTTCACGTTTCATTGCACGTGAAATCGTAATACGGCAAGCCTCAATCTGACGGGCAGTGATAAAATCACTTTCCAATGCCTTGAGTCCGTAAGAACCGAAAGAAATCTCAGTTCCACGTTGGGCATTACCCTTCATGCGGCCTTTCTGTACCTTTCTATATTTTACTTTTTTCGGCTGTAACATGATCTAATTTCTTTTGAAGTAGATATTAACGGCGTCTTTTCTTACCGCCACCGCCGCCACCACCGCGCTTATTGCGATCAGGTTTTGCAGCCGGAGCTAAGTCTACTTTACCGAATATTTCTTTTTTGAAGATCCATACTTTGACACCGATGGTTCCATAGATAGTATGGGCAACGACTAATGCATAGTCGATATCGGCACGCAAAGTTTGGAGTGGAATACGACCTTCTTTGTACTGTTCAGTACGAGCCATTTCAGCTCCACCAAGACGACCAGAACACATGATCTTACATCCACCAGCGCCAGCACGCATTGTCGCTGCAAGCGAAGATTTCATTGCGCGACGGAACGAAACACGACCTACTAGCTGTTGAGCGATTTGCTGGCCAACTAATGTAGCGTCTAATTCAGGGCGCTTAATTTCAAAGATGTTGATTTGAACATCTTTGCTAGTGATCTTTTTGATCTCTTCACGAAGCTTATCAACTTCTTTACCTCCTTTACCAATCACGATTCCTGGACGCGAAGTATGTACAGTGATAGTGATCTTCTTAAGGGTACGCTCGATAACGATTTTGGAGATACCTCCGCGTGGAATACGAGCGTTTAGATAGGCACGAATTTTTTCGTCCTCTATTAACTTGTCGGAAAAATCTTTTCCACCAAACCAGTTGGATTCCCAACCTTTGATGATTCCGAGTCTAAGTCCGATTGGATGCGTCTTCTGTCCCAAAGTAGTTTGGTTTAAAAATTAATCTTCTGATTCAGGAATTTGGTCGATAACCAGTGTTACGTGGCAGTAACGCTTACGGATCAAGTGAGCACGGCCTTGTGGGGCTGGGCGCAATCTCTTAAGCATACGGGCAGCATCAACACTCGCAATTTTCACGTAGTGAGTACCAATATCGACTCTTTCGCCTTCAAATTTCTCTTCTAGGCTTGCTATCGCAGAACGAAGAAGTCTCTCAACAGCAGGAGCTGCTCCTTTAGTGGTAAGCTTGAGCGTATTTAGCGCTGCAAATACTTCCATTCCGCGTATCAGGTCTACCACCAAGCGCATTTTACGCGCAGAGGAACGGTAATTATTGAGCGAAACACGAATTTCGTCAGCTTTCTGATCCTTAAGCTCATTAGCATAAGTAGTCTTACGCTTAGGCTCTTTGGGGATTCCAGCCGCGATTTTTTCCTTACGCGTCATTTTTACAGTATCCGCCATCTTATTATCTTCTTTTGTCCTTTCTGTTACCAGCATGGCCACGGAATGTACGCGT
>JBCAWW010000320.1:0-6576 GCA_038534415.1 Bacteroidota bacterium
ACAGCATGAAAACTTGGATCACCTCCCTTCTGTTTTGCGGACTATTTCTCCCCTTAGTGGCACAAGACCTTATCGTCACTCAGGAGGACGAAGAAATCATCGTCAAGGTCTTAGAGGTAAAGCGAAATACAGTTGAATATTTTCTTTTTGAAAACCAAGAAGGGACGCCTCTGAGCAAGAAGAAGGCTGATATTTATATGATCATTTATGAGGATGGGATGCGTCAGTTTTTTTCCGACCCTCGCAACCCTCAGGATATCCTCGGCGAGGAGTTTACAGCAGAACAGGCAAGTTCGCTTTATCAGCAAGGGATTGAAGATGCACAGATTTATTATAACAAAAACGGTTTGCTATGGGCAGGCTTAGGCGCAACGGTTTACTTTCCCATGTTGGGGGTAGCTACGGGTGGCTTGATGGTCGCAGTGGTGGCCTTGACTGAGCCTAATATTAACCTTCACGAGCTTCCCAATCAAGATTTGGCACGCAATCCACACTATTTGGAGGGGTATCAAAAACAAGTGCAAAAGCATCGCCTCAAAAAGACGCTTACAGGCGTAGGGATAGGCGCAGGCCTCCAATTGCTCTTTATTATGATCGTCGTATCGACTTGGTAAGTTGGGCCATTGCAAGGATTATTGTACATTTATCAGTAAGAATCTCCCGCGCAACATGAACCTTACCGATAACACAATCCACTCTGGGTAATAATATCCCTGAGGCTAGAATCCAACAAAATGCCACAAGATAGACGACGCTTTTTACAAAAGCTTAGCTCATTAACCGGCGCCGCTTTCCTTACTCCCACTCTTTTACCTGCTCAATCAGATTTACTAGCGGCCCAGTTGCGGCCCTTTGATGAACTCTCACCCGAAGAAGCGGCGAGGGACGAAAGCTACTGGGCGCAAATCCAACAAGCCTATACAAGTTCTCCTAATCTGATCAATCTCAACAATGCCGGGGTCAGTCCTCAGACAGCTGATGTGCAGGCCAAAGTCCAACTATACAATCAATTTTCAAATGAAGCGCCAGGCTATTATATGTGGCGGACTCTGGGTCGGATCAGACCAGTGATAAAGCGAAAATTGGCCAGATTGGGCGATTGTAGGCCTGATGAGCTTGCGATTATGCGCAATGCTACCGAAGCCCTTGAGACCATCATCATGGGGATGGACCTCCAGCCAGGCGATGAAATATTGACGACTGAGCAAGATTATCCGAGCATGCTCAATACCCTTGAAATGCGCGTTAGGCGAAATGGTATCAAGCTCAAGAAGATCAAACTACCGGTACCGATTGAAAACAAAAATGAAATCTTGCGGCACTTTGCCGAGGCTATCACGCCAAATACTAAGGCGCTCTTGTTTTGTCATATTATCAATATGACGGGCCAAGTCTTGCCCGTCAAAGCTTTATGCCAACTAGCGCGAGAAAGAGGTATTTACTCCATTGTAGATGGGGCGCATAGCTTTGCACATTTAGATTTTAGTATCAGTGATTTAGGCTGCGACTTCTTCGCGACGAGCTTACACAAATGGCTTTCGGCGCCTTTTGGCACGGGCATGCTGTGGATCAAAGCAGACCTTATCAGCGATATTTGGCCCCTCCACGGCTATCCGGAAGCAGAACACGATAAAATTAGCAAGTTTGAACATCTCGGTACCAGACCCTTCCCCAATGAGCTAGCGATCAGCGAGGCGATCGACTTTCATGACCTGATCGGTACCCCACGCAAAGAAGCAAGGTTGCGCTATTTGAGAGAATACTGGATTAGCAAACTGAAGGAAGTAGAAGGTTTTCGCTTGCTGAGTCCCAGTAAAAAAGAATTTAGCTGCGGGATTGGCACCTTCCAATTAGAAAACTGGGATCCCGTCAAACTATCCTCGACTTTGGTCAATTACCATCAAATATATGTTACTGCCTTTCCCCATGAAGCGGTGCAGGGCGTGAGGATTTCCCCTCATATTTATACGAGTCTTAAGGATTTAGATTTATTAGTTGAGGCAGTCAAAAAAATTGCAGCAGAAAGTAAAAAGGATGAATAACGATCGTATCAAAATCACCAAACAGGAAATCCTCTCGGACAACTGGTACACGCTCAACAAAATCACTTACCAATACCAAAGACCCGATGGGCAGTGGGAAACCCAAGCTCGGGAAGCTTACGATCGCGGCAATGGCGCCACAATCTTACTCTACAACCCCAGTCAAAAAACCGTTATCCTCACTCGTCAATTTCGCATGCCAACCTATATCAATGGCAACGATAGCGGGATGATGATCGAAGCATGTGCAGGCCTGCTCGACAAGGATAATCCAGAAGATTGCATTCGCAAAGAGACAGAGGAAGAGACCGGTTATAAGGTCTCCAATGTCAAGCAGATATTTGAATCCTATATGTCACCGGGTTCCGTAACGGAAATTCTCTATTTTTTCGTGGCCGAATACACTCCTGATATGAAAGTAGGAGATGGAGGTGGGCTCGATGAGGAACAAGAAAATATAGAAGTGCTAGAACTCGATTTCGAAACGGCCCTTGGCATGATCAACTCAGGCGAGATCAATGATGGCAAGACGATCATGCTCTTGCAATACGCCAAGATTCATGGCCTGCTGGACCAGTAATTTTATACATGGGTAGGTTCGGCTTGCAGGCCGAACCTACCCATCAAATCATTGCAAATCATTTACATTATAATAGCCTGTGAAGTCCTTGGTCGCCTCACGTACCTTGGCGACTTCTGCTGGCGTTACGACCGAGGCCTCATTGCCAAAGGCATTACGCACATAAGTCAGCACACTGGCCATCTCCTCATCATTGAGTAGCCCGCGGTATGGCGTCATGGGTACTTGGCCCGGATAGCTTTTACCTTTGACTTCGATAGGCCCTATCAAGCCATTGAGGGCGATTTTGATTAGGCGCTCTTTGTCTCCTAGGACCCATTTGGTACCTGCCAAGGGTGGGAATTGCGAAGCAGAAAGTCCGGCTCCATTCGCTTGATGACAAGTCTCACAATAGCCATCTCGACTGTAGATTTCCTTGCCTTTCATAAAGCTCGCTAGTGCGGCTCCTTTGAGTTTAGTATCAATCTTTTCGGCATCTTTCTTCTCGTTGAGAGAAACGCCATTGAGGTGGGCTTGAGCCGTTTCATGCACAGGCTTGAGCCATTCGTCTAGATCCATTTTTGCGGCCTCTGCGAGAACGCTCCCCCCACTCGCTTGGGGTAGCCAAGAAGCATATACGATGGCTTCCATCCGCACGCGTCCAGATTCATCTTTGGCGGCCGCCATCAGCAATTCGTCTCGATCACTAAATAGATGAGCTGTATAACGCAGTACTCTTAGGGCCGCAGCACGAACACGATAATCTTTTGCTTTGAGCAATTGACGAACAAGGTCCTGATCAACTTCGTTCATGCCCCAACTCACCCATAGTGCTTCTAACAATAAGGCTTCATTGGCAGGGTCTCCACGATCAATAGAAGCTACCCATGCATCCAGTTGGTTCAATACTGCTTGTTTGTCTCTGGCTCTTAGTTCTCTGCGAGAACGATAGCGAGAGCGATATTCTGGAAGCTTTAGATTGTCTAGCAAAGTTTCAATGCTGGCTCCGGCCACTTGCGCTGGTTCGACCAGTGGACGCGAAGGATAAGTAATACGATAGATACGACCATGAGTGTGATCCCGTAGCGGATCGCGGGCATTGTGCTGCATATGACCAATCAAGACATTGTGCCAATCGACCAGGTAGAGTGAGCCATCCGGCGCAAACTCCATGTCCACCGGACGGAAATTCGGGTCTTTGCCGACGACCAAGTCTTGGCGGTGCTTGGTGAGATATCCGGTACCACTATCGATCATTTGGTGTTGCTTCATGCCTAAGAAGCCGATGTTGTTATTGATCAGTAGATCACCTTGGACATCATCAGGGAAATGACGGCTAGACACAAACTCCAAACCGGAAGTCGGACGCACCCGATGCGCGTCTTCGATCAGATTGAAGGATTTGTGATGGCTCACGCCATAAAGACTCTTCACCGAGCCCGGCAGCATCCAGCGTACGTCTGGCCCAGAGGTTTCTGCAAAGAAATTTTGTCCCCACTGATCAAAGGCGATCCCCCAGGGATTAGGAATTGGAATCTGAGCTACTCGCTCTAAATGGCGCCGCTGTGGACTGTAGCGATAAAAGCCGCCATTGGTGGCGCGTACCGGACCATAAGGAGTCTCTACATTGGTATGCAAAAAGACCCCTTCTCCCATATAAATCGCCCCCGATGGATCAGCACAAAAGGCACTGATCACATGATGCGTATCGTGATCGTCAAAACCACTGAGAATGATCTCTTGCTTATCCGCTTTATCATCCCCATCAGTATCTGTAAGTAAAACCAGATTAGTGCCTTGGGAGAGATAAACGCCTTCTGGTGCAAATTCAAAACCGACCGGAATGTGGAGCCCATCGGCAAAGGTAGTTTGCTTGTCAGCCTTACCATCGCCATCCGTGTCTTCGAGAATGATCAGTTTATCGTTTGGTTTGGGGTCGCCGGGTCGCCAATGCGGGTAGGTCGGCATCACCGCTACCCAAAGTCGGCCTTGGTTATCAAAAGAAAGCTGTACCGGATTGGCGAGATCATTGAAATCTTCCTCAGAGGCAAAAAGCTCGATTTTATAGCCTTCTGGCACGCTCAATTGATCGAGCGCAGCTTGACCGTAGAGATATTCGGGATTGCCATTTTGGTTGGCGGGATTGTAGTTGGTTTGGACCGCTGGCAGCGAACGCGTCTCCTGATCGGCCGCAGCCAGGTCCATTTTTTGCCCTTGATTGGCTTGCCAGATGGCTTCGTCGCGAATATTGATCATCTGACGGATTTTTTCGATCTCCATCGGATAGTTGTCTGGCCCAAACGGATTGTAGCGACGCCCAAAGACATGCACCCCATTGGGCACTTTGATGTCATTGTGCCAGTACCAGTTTTTTTCCATCACAGCGGCGTGGATGAGTTCTTTGTGCTGCTCGGCTTGGGTGTCGCGGCTCCCAAAGACGCCATCGGCTAAGCGTTCCGCGAAGCGGTGATAAGCCGCCTCCGTAAGCTGAAAGCCATCTATGGTCAGATACTCCTGCGTAGAACGATACCACTCCTGACTCGGCTGGAAGGCATCCCAAAAAATCACCCCTGCATTGGCAGCAGCGACCTCCTGCATGGCACTAGTATAGCGAGCGAGATTGACATTTTCGCGTTTGCCGTCGGGCAGATCGTGATCCGCACTCAAATCCTCAAAGGCGGTGGGCGAAACCAGGGCCAGTTGGGGCGGCGTGCTACCATTATAGTTTTGCGAGAGGGTATGTTTGACAAAGGCATCTAGCTCCGCTTTGTAATTACTGAGGCCAGCATCTCCGGCAAAGGATTCGTTATAGCCAAAAAAGGCCACGATAATATCCGCTTTGAGGAGTTTGAGCCATTCATCGGGGGTTTCTAAGTGCCCCTTACTACCAGAACGACGCGCCAACTCCGTCTGAAAAGTATCCGCCCCCGGAAAAGCCCAAGGTTCAGGGCGGCCAGAGTGCGGGCGAAAGCTAGGGGTATTGCCACCGTCGCACATATTGCGGATCACCAGTTGGCTGTCGGGATAGCGCAGCTGCATTTCAGTCTCGAAATGGCCGTAATTCATCATGCGGGAGCCGAGATTGTTGCCCAGCAAGACAATGTGCGCGCCTTTGTGAACGGAGAGACGCGGCCCTTCGGCTTGGCTGCAGTGGCTTAGGAATAGCCCAGCAAGTAGTAGCCCTACCCATGTCAAGGGAAGTAGTTTCATAGTAGTAGTTTGTTCAGGTAGATGGGACTTTGGCTGATTTTTTCCTCCCCCTTACCCCCTCCGAAGGGGGATATGGTTTTACAAACCGTAGGTTTTGTCCCCTTTTGGAGGGGGATCAAGGGGAGGACAGTAGCTTTTCCAGCCCCATCCACCGATAGTATTTTAGTCCTTTCTAAGGTAAGACAAAATTGGCAAAGCTGGGATGGCTTTGGCTGACGGTGCAAGCGATTGCAGGGGATTTTTCAGGCTGCGCAGAACGCTTCCCGCCCTAGATCCCTGCTCTCCTGCAGTCGCTTATGCTTCTTTATTCGGCGAGGAAGTCGGATGATTGCAAGCCAGGCAGTAAGGAAATTGATCTACAAGCAGGCAGTTTTGCTTCCTAAGCATCCTCTCGCGCGGCTTGCAATAGGCCTTCAAATTCGCTGCGGAGCTGGGAGCGGAGCAAAGTTGCGCGCTGCCAATCCTCTGTCAATTGTAGAGACAAAATCGCAGTCATCATACGCCGCTGCTGAGTGTGCCGCTGGCTGTCTTGCATAATTTGCGTAGCGAGGGCGAAGATCTCTTGGCTGCGTTCATCGGAGATGTGGTGCTTGAGGGCGACACCTCCACTATAGGTCCCAGACGAACTCTGCGCAGGCTGGATAGGATCATAGTGAAACTGCGTGCCCTGCAAGGAGTAGCGATTGTTGTTTTGGTCGTGATAGCGGAGTGAAGGCATAGTTTTTTGATGGAGAGAAGCGTTCCGCGCAGCGGACCAAACAAAAA
>JBCAWW010000321.1:0-6572 GCA_038534415.1 Bacteroidota bacterium
CGGAGTTTTCTATGGTGCCAGATAAGATTGATCTCGCACCATAGAAAACTCCGGCCTCAAGCTGCTTACGCCAACTGTAATTGAGGCAGTATCCAAACAACCCACTTTATTGACCCCTATGACCGTAAAGGTCGTTTCGTCTTCAGGAGTCACATAAACTCGCGAGTTGCGTGTCATCTCTAAACCAGGAGAGGCTTGCCATTCGTAGCCTTCAGCCCCACTCGCTAGGAGCGTAACCTCCTCTCCTAAACATACACTAGCAACCGAGGCAGAGGCAGTCAAAAAGTCTTCTTTATTGACAATGATCGTTACCGAAGCCTGCGACTCACAGCCACTGCTATCCTGCGCGCGTACCGTATAGCTCGAAGTCGCCTTGGGGAAGACCATCACAGCCGGCCCAGAAACCGTACTTAAGCCCTCTGCGGCATCCCAGGTGTAGGCTTTGCCACCAGAAGCCATAAGACCGATCGATTGGCCCTCACAAATCCTTGCAGCAGCAGGTTCGATAGAAAGGGGTTCCGCTTTTTTGACCTCTACAGTGACATTGGCAGGAATCACACAGCTGATATCCTCAACCGAAAGGGTATAGGTGGTAGTTTCTTCGGGTCTAGCCGTAACCAGACCTCCGGTCGTCTTGTCGAGCCCCTTGGCAGGAGACCAATTGTAGTTGTAGCCCACTGCCTGAGCGGTCAAGAGAGTGGCCGTACCTTGACAGATCACTTCATCTTGGGTAGTTGCGCTCAATTGTACCTTTGCTTTGACCGTGATCGGAAGCTTGGCTTCGGTTTTACAGCCTTGCTCATTGGTCGCATTGATGGTATAGGTGATCGATTCTTTGGGAAAGGCCACTACTTCTTTGCCGTTGGTAGTGCTCAAACCGTAGGCAGGCGACCAACTGTACTGCGCCTCGCCTTGCAATACAAGAGAAGTCTGCTGGCCTTCACAGAGGGTGTCTACTTTTTGCGCAAAGTTGATTTCTGGAAGACTTTTGACCTCGACTCTGATGGTATCTCTAAAGACACAGCCATTGAGATCCGTTGCTTCGACAAAGTAGCGGCGAGATTTGTTAGGTTTCGCGATGACTACAGGCTCGTCGCTCACTGTAAGTCCATCTTTGGGGTACCATTGATAATTATAGGCGCCACTAGCCGAAAGCGTAACGGATTCCCCTAAGCAAATCGAGGGGTTGGCAGGGCTTACTTTGAGCTTACTGCCGGTACCGACCACACTGAGCGTAAGCTCTTCTTCGGCGCGACAACCATCTTGATTGACTGCGGTCAAAGTATAAGTGGTGGTGATATCAGGAGAGGCCATTACACTTGAACCTTCAGTTTGATCTAAGCCAATATCGGGGCTCCAGCGATAGCTCACCCCCGCTTCTGGCTCTACTTCTAATTTGAAAGGCGAGCCCTTGCAAACGGTAATATTTTCGACTGCGTTGAGACTTAAATTGATGGGAGCCGTAACCACGATCATCGCTACTGATTCTTTGGTATCAGAGACGCCATTACAGGCAGTCGCGGTCAGTTTGACATTGAAGACGCCTTGTTGCGTGAAACGCACCACTGGGTTTGCTTCCCGAGAGTTTTCGATCTCCGCACCCTGAAATTCCCACAAAAAGTCTGCTGCATTTTGAGACTTATTGATAAACTGTAATGGCGCGCCTGCACACACAAAAAACTCTTCGGCACTAAAATCCGCTAATGGGTTGAGTCCTTCGCTCACTGTTACGGTGGTCTCAGTGGTGCTTTGACAACCTCGCTCATCTATGGCGCTGACTTGGTAGCGAGTCGTTTGACTAGGGCTGGCTGCCACCTGGGCTCGATAATTGGCATTTAAGCCGTCATTGGGAGTCCAAGTATATGAACTCCCTCCACTGGCGGTCAAAATCACGCTCCGCCCCGGACAAATCGAAGGGTTTTGTGGACTGATCGTAATCTGACTTGGCTGATAAACATTGACCTGCACTTGGGCAGTATCGCTACAGCCATTATCGGCTTCACCGACCACTTGGAAGAGGGTATTTTGCTTAGGAGCAAGATCGACCAACCGACCGGTATTTTGAGAGAGATCGGTATCAGGAGACCAGCGGTAGCGTAGCCCACCATTGGCGATCAACTGGATGGCCTCGCCTTCACAAATATCTGCAGCGGTAGCAAAGGCGGTAACATTGGGTTTTTCGCCCATCTCTAGTCTTATCTGAGACTCAGAAACGCAGCCGTTTTCGGTAACTGCATTTAGCGTATAAGTGGTAGGTCCATTAGGGCTGGCGATTACAGTCGAGCCTTCTGTGGTATTGAGCCCAATGGCTGGGGACCAGCGGTAACTAGCAGCGCCTTTGGCTTTGAGCTGGACAGATTGGCCTGGACAGACCACTTTTCGCTCTGCTTGAATACTGATCAGATCGGTTTCTTTTTTGACATTAACCGTGATGCTTTTTTCTAATTGACAACCGTTGCGCGTAGAGCCTAAAACAGTATATACGGTCGTAGTCAATGGCCTCACTTCAATTTGACCGCTATTGTTGTTGACCAAGCCGGGCGCATTGACCCAGCGATATTGATCTGCTCCGGTGGCGTTGAGTGTTAGGCTAGTACCTTCGCAAATTGTCGCATTGGGAGGCGTGATTTGTAATTCTCGTCCGGCCTCTACTCTGATACTTATCTCTGCTGTTGTAGAGCAAGCAAAACCATCTTGGGCGCGAATTTTATAGGTTTGATCGGTGATAGGTTGTACGATCACACTTTTTTGTTCAGGACCGACCAATTGATCTCCGAGATCCCAAATGACTTGTTGGGCTCCTTCGGCTTTAAGTTCTACGGCTTCTCCGGGACAGATTTCGGTTTTATTTGCGAGGAGTTTAAGCTCCGGTGTGCTACCGACCCTGATCTGAGCGTTGCGCGTGAGCGTATTGCTACCATTACGATTACTGACGGTAAGGACAACATCATAGACCCCTGACTTAGGATAGACCACTACAGGATTGGCAGAGGTATCACTGGCTGGAAAACCACCCGGAAAAGTCCAGACCCATTTACGGGGATCATTGGAGGATATATCACTAAAGCGGACAGAGTCGCCGGGACAAACCTCTAGCTGAGAGGCCGTAAAATTAGCTTCCGGAGCGGGTTTAGGAATCCCCGCAATCGAAATATTGTCTAGATATAGATTGTTGCCATAACCTGAGAAATTGACAAAGGCTATCTGGACAAACTCATATTGATCAAACCCACTCAGATCGATCACTTCTCTGCGCCATTCACTTGCCTGCGGAACAAACTCGGTTTGGGCGTTTAGGCGCTGAGTGCTGAGCGCTTCACCGCCTTTGTAATAGATATTGCGAAATACCCCATCACAATCGGTCGAAATAAATACTCCTAAGGAATCAGAGTAGCGTTCTTCGAAGAAGCCATATGCCACATCAAAACTCAGACTAGACTTAGTTGCAGTCCCAAAGTCCATAATCGGAGTCAACAACCAATCTGCAGAATTGAGATGGTTGTTATCAAAATTGGCCATTTTCAAGCTGCCCTGGCTTTGCCCATTACCACCGACTAGTTGACTTTGGCCCCAGCCTAAATCATCCTGCGGATTATAAAAGTAAAAGCCGTCTGCTACTTGGGTATTTTCAAACTGCGCTTCGACGGGCAAGCCAACGCCTTGGCTATACACTCTGATATAGGCATTTTTTTCAATCGAAAGCGCGCCTCCTGGGCTTTGTATACGCAAAGAGACATTGTATCGACCGGGCTTTTTGTAGGTTACCTTGGGGTTTTCTTTAGAGGAGGAAGAAGGGCGCCCTCCCGGAAAACTCCATTTATAACTGAGTACTTCGTTTTCTTCTCCTTCCGGCAACAAATGTCGCAGATTGACACTATGAGGAGCACAACCAGCCTGCAAATCCACAATAAAGTCAGGTTCCATAGCCGTTTGTCCGAGCTTACATACCGGCGAGCTAAGCAAAGACTTGCGACGAGGGCTGTTTTCTAAAACGGCTCTCATACGTTGCTTCTGATCACGGGTGAACAGGCTCATACAGGCATCATCAGAATAATCCATGAAGTTTTGCACCATGGCGACGGTACCATCACAGGCAAAGGTTTCTTCGGTCTGGCAGCTAAAATGAGCCTGAGCAGTTGGCGGAGTGTCTAAACAAAAATCATCGAAACTACAGGGACCATCTCCCCAGATATGGCGCAATCCCAACCAATGGCCCACTTCATGGGTCAGCGTACGTCCTCCGTCGAAGGGGGAAGCCGCCGTACCAGTAGTACCAAATGCCAAATAGTTGACGACTACTCCGTCTGTATTGGCCGTTCCGATGCCATTGGGGATACCCGTAAGGCCAGAAGAATTGGGAAACTGGGCGAAGCCTAAGATGCCACCGGAGAGATTACAAACCCAGATATTCATATAGCGATTAGGATCCCAAATGGTGTTGGGCTTGATCACTTCGTTGACGTAGTTTTCGGTAAAAGGTGCCCCACTCACTGACACCCGATTGATACCGGTGCTAGGCAGCCCATTAGGGTCTATATTGGCGAGACAGAAGGAAATTTCCGTATCTGCAGCCACATCTTCAAAATCTTCGGGGATAGCCACGTCGGCATTTTGTAGACGATAATCATTATTGAGGACTTCTAGCTGCGAGAAGATTTGTTCGTCAGAGATATTCTCCGTCGGAGAACTATAGACCACATGTACGACTACCGGCAAATTGTAAATATCAGGTCCACGCCGTCTCAGGCTACGACTTTTTTGCTGGCTACGTTGAATAGATTGCTCGATCCAATCTTCAAATTCGGCTTCGGTTTCGCCACTTTCCGCGTGCTCGGCCGATTGTTCTTTTTGTACCTCTACGGTAACGCATTTCCTGCTAAGCGGAGGCAGATTTCGAATACCAGGATTGTCCCTGGCAAAATCAAATTCTGGCGTTTTCCTGATCGTATTTTGGGTAGGATCCCTCAAATCCAAAACTTTGTTGAGATCTCCCCCATGCTGAGCAGGCAAAAGGGGTTCTTGACCTTTGGCGATAAAGGATATACAGCAAAATATTAATAGTAGTGCTAGGGATCTAGGCATGAATAGGTAGTGATGATTGTTTGCTGAATTTGGAAAAATGTAGACTATCCTGCAAGTTGAGCTATGGCATCTGCGTTTTCTCATGCATTAGCGGCGGCGGCGATGGGAAGTTTTTATCCCTCAAAGCAATTTGGATGGCGATTTTGGGTATTGGGGATGCTTTGTGCGATTTTGCCTGATGCCGATGTAATTGCCTTTTCTTTTGGAATTCCTTACGAAGATATTTGGGGACATAGGGGATTTACCCATAGTCTCGTATTTGCTTTGATATGGGGATGGCTCGTTTGCGAAATATTTTTCAGAAAAATTCCGAGAGGCAGTAAAAGCTGGTGGTTGTTAGTGGGCTATTTCTTTTTGTGTACTGCTTCGCATGCAGTCTTAGACGCCCTGACCAATGGAGGATTGGGAGTCGCTTTTTTTGCACCATTTGACAATAGCAGGTATTTCTTCCCATGGCGGCCGGTCCAGGTTTCACCAATTGGAATAGAGAATTTTTTTGGAGAGAAAGGCTTGCTGGTAATTAAGAGCGAATTGGTTTATCTCGCTCTGCCTAGCCTCTTGGTCTATTTGATCGGTTGGCTTTGGCGAAAGTTTAAATAAAACTCTCCAGCAACAAGATCATTCTTTCGTGCACAGATAGGCCCGTTTCTTCAAAGCGATCCAAGGCGATATCCAAGGGACTGCGTTCTTCTTGGTCTTTGAAGAGGGGATCTGCACCTGCTTGCAGCAAACGCATCGTCATATACTCTCGATCTCCAGATACAGAGAAATGCAAAGGCGTCCGTGAATAATAAATTCCAGCCGCTTGCAAATTGACATCTGGTTTTAACCTGAGGAGATAATCAAATAATTCTTGATGATGATTGTAGACAGCCCAATGTAGGGGTCCCAAGCCGCCGCCTTCGGGAATCTGATTGACATCGACTCCGCGTTCGACAAGGGCGCGGATAATTTCCACGGCACCATAGTAACTTGCCAAGTGAACTCCCGAACGTCCTCTCGCATCTCCTGCTTTGAGGCGCGCTTCGACCTCCACTCCTCTATGGATGAGGTCTAAGGTAATATCGGTCAGGCCTTGTTCACAGGCCACTAAAAAGGGAGTCCAGCCTTGCTGTGGCTCAACATGGTCAGGATCTGCCCCTCGTGTGATCAGCCAATGTGCCATTTCACGATTATTTTCGTTGAGGGCTAACATTAGCGGTGTCCAAGGTCGGTGCTCAGTGGTACTATCAATCTCCGCTCCATGATCTAATAACCAAAACGCAGCGTCTTGTCTGCCATAAATGCCTGCGAGATGCATAGGCGTATTGCCAAAGGCATCGACAGTATGCACCGAAGCCCCATAAGCCAAAAGGAGACGTATCATATCGATACTCCCTTCATAGACTGCCTCATGCAATAATGTACTGCCAGTATCATTACAAAGGTTAGGGTCGCCCCCACCTTCAAGATAGCGGTTTACAAAAGCCAGGCGGTTTTCTATTATGGCC
>JBCAWW010000322.1:0-6561 GCA_038534415.1 Bacteroidota bacterium
AATGGGGCCATGCAGTTGTAGGAGTGCGTAGGCCCATTGACCATGCGCCAAATACGCAAAGGATTAGGATCTTGTAAAGCGAGAGGTAAGAGTTCCTCAGGGAGGTTTTGATAACAAACCGGACGAGCAAAACGCTGGATGGCCATCGTACCTACCGAAGTTGTTTGCGGAGCCGTAGTTGCCGGATAAGGGCCACCATGTACCATGGCATCACAAACTTCGACCCCTGTCGGAAAACCGTTAAACACCAAACGACCTACTTTTCGCTCTAAAATGGTTATCAACTCTTGATATTCGTAAAGGTCATTGCTCGTACCGTGAATAGTGGCCGTGAGGTGGCCTTCTAAACTTCTGGCGGCGTCAAGCAGGGATTCTTTTTCATTGGCTCGAACCAAGATACTACTTGGCCCAAATACCTCCTCTGCCAGTTCTGGATGCTGCAGGAAGGTAGCAAGATCGGTTTGATAGACTTGGCCTGCGGCGGCATTAGCGGTATTACTTTTTTTCCCTCCGGGAACGCTTCCAATGGTCTCTTGCAGTCTGCTTATGCCCGCTTCAAATGCTTCTCTGATCCCACTGGTCAACATTGTCCCCGCTTCCGTCTCTTGGATAGCGTTCTGCAAAGCAGTAGCAAAATCAGCTTGGTACTCACTCTCAGGCAAGAAAACCAGCCCTGGATTGGTACAAAACTGTCCCACGCCTAGGGTGATAGAAGCAGCCAAACTCTTCGCGATCTGCTCATAAGATGTCTGCGCCTCTGGCAATATAAAGACGGGGTTAGTGCTGCCCATCTCCGCATATACCGGTATCGGTACTTCTCTCTGATTGGCCAAATCAAACAAAGCCTTCCCTCCCCGAAAAGAGCCAGTAAAGCCTACCGCCTGTATCAATGGATGCTGCACCAAGCGTTGTCCAGTCTGGTGTCCAGCACCATGTACTAGGGAAAATACGCCATCGGGCATTTCGGTTTTTTGGGCTGCTGCCAAAATAGCTCTGCCCACCATCTCTGAAGTAGCGGGGTGAGCCGGATGGCCTTTGACCACGACCGGACAAGCAGCTGCCAAAGCCGAAGCCGTATCTCCTCCTGCCACCGAAAAGGCAAGCGGAAAATTACTCGCACCAAAAATGGCCACTGGGCCCAAGGGAATCAACATCTGCCGTATATCAACACGCGGCATTGGCTTACGATTGGGTAGGGCGCGGTCAATGCGGGCCGCAATCCAAGAGCCCTCACGTACTACCTGAGCAAAGAGCTTTAATTGATTGACCGTACGGCCTCGCTCCCCTTTGAGACGCCCAAGAGGCAGGCCCGACTCCAATTGGCATTGCTCCAACAAAGCATCGCCCAAAGCCATGATCTGATTGCCTATCTCCTCCAAAAAGGATGCTCTGCGCTCTCGGCTCATCTGCCGATATTCGTCAAAAGCATCTTCAGCTAAGCGAACGGCAGCATCTATTTCGCTGGCGCTAGCTTCGTGAAAAGGAGTAGGTAAAGGCTCAGCTGTAGCAGGGTTGTAGGCGTGAAAAGTTTCGATTCTTTCACGGGAAGCAGAGCCGCCAATCCATTGTGTCCCTTGCAGTTCCATGGTGGGTGTATTCGTTAATTCTCCGAAGGAGCGGTGATCCAATTGGACCTCAATATATAAAACGCGCCGCAGTAATATCCACTGCAACGCGTTTCTTTGTAAAAGGACTTAGCCTTTGGTAACGATCATATTTCGGAGCAGGCCGATGTTTTCGATAGAGATTTCGACCTGGTCGCCTACCTGTAAGCTAAAGCTATCGGGCGGTACAATCCCCGTGCCTGTCATCAAAAAACAGCCGTGTGGGAAACTGCATTCGCGATAAAGATAAGCGGCTAAGTCGCTAAGCCTTCGCTTCATACGCGATAATTGGATACTTTCTGAAAATACTTCAGCTCCTGCCCGCATAATCTCTAATTTGATCTCTGTTTGTGGGGAGATCGGCTCCGCCGGAACGTACAGACAAGGGCCAAGGCCAGCACAGGCATCATACGTTTTGGCTTGAGGCAGATAGAGGGGATTTTCGCCCTCAATACTGCGACTGCTCATATCATTACCGATGGTATAGCCTTCGATCGTGCCTTCGGAACAAATAAACAGACTGAGTTCAGGTTCTGGCACATCCCAAGTCGAGTCTTGTCTGATCCGCAAATTGCCCTCAGGCCCCACTACCCGATGCGGCGTGGCTTTAAAAAATATTTCCGGACGATCTGCATCGTAAACGCAGTCATAAAAATCCCCTCCCCCAGCCTCTTTTGCCTCTTCCATGCGGGCCTCCTTGCTACGCTGATAAGTAACCCCCGAAGCCCATACCTCTTGCTGAGCAATCGGTGCTAAAGGCGTCTGAGTCGGAATCGTGGCCACCATCTCCCAATCAGGATAGGCATTTTGCAAAAAATCATGCAGCCCCTGCCGATTGACGAGCTCATCCCAAGAGCGAAAAGGCGCGTGATACCAATAGTCTTGGACTTTTAGGAGGATTTGGTCTGAATAGTGGTAGAGGTGCATGGGTTAATGAGTTTTGATGGATTCTATAAGCAATTGTCCTGTTGCGATCGCTCCAGAAGGGCGAATTCACTCAATCGTAAACAAAGCCTTAGCAAATTCCTTCCCCAGATCGATATAGGCCGGGCTATTGTAATGCCAAGGATCTGAATAAGCGTAGTTTTTGGTACTGCGAACGATAGCCGAGAAAGGATCTTTGCGCACGAATGCTTCTTGCGCTTCCATTACGATTTCGCCATAAACCCAAACCTTATCTCTTTCTTTGTGCTTGCCCGACTCAGAGATTTTCCCAATCACCACTGCTAGATCATCGGTATGCATAGTAGCCCGAATCAAATCAATGAGGCGTTTGAGGTGAGATTCATATTGATGGGCGATCTCCGCACTAATCGTGGCGTCACTTTCACCCTGCATCCATAAAATGCCACAGGGGATGAGCTCGTCCATTTCTCCGTCGCCATCTATGTCTTGGACCGCTAGCGCGGAACGCATCGTCGCCAGGAAATGATCCCATTGATTGATGCCCGTCTTGCCTCTGAAATCGGGCTCCCAACATCCAAATTGCTTGGCGGCGAGACTATCGATTGAGGTGCCGCCTTTGGCGTATTTGATAAAGGCAAAAGACTCGTCTGGATATTGGGCTTGCAACTGCCGCGCAAAGCTCAACTCCAAGCCAAAGCGTTTGCTATATTGATTGCGTTCTCCGTCGGAGCTAAAACCCACTCCATGACCGGGCCGCAAAGTCTGCCAAAGTCCCCTACCATCGGCCTCAGCGGCATTATCCTCAGCAGGGTTGCCGTGATAAATCATCACATGATCCATTGGTTTGCGCATCTCCTCAGGAAGATCTTTGGTATAGCCATAACCCTCCATATTGGATTGACCCCCAAGGTAATAGAGTCGGTATTTTTTGGCTTTGAGGCTCAAAAAACATAGCGATAAGCTCAAAAAGAGTAGTAAATTCCTGATCATATTTTCGATCTTTAAGTCCCAAAAGGTAGGGAATTTAGGCAAGTCAACAAATCATTATGTCTGCGCATAGAGAGGATTATCAAGGCAGGATCAATCGAGTGATGGATTATATCGACCAGCACTTATCCGAAAGCCTAGATCTAGATACGCTAGCGGCAGAGGCTAATTTTTCACGCTTTCATTTTCATCGCATTTTTCGAGCGATGGTGGGAGAAGCCGTCAATCAATATGTCCAAAGAGTCAAGATCGAAAAAGCCGCTACTTTGTTGATTCATCAACCCAAGAGCAGCATTACTGAGATCGCGCTACAGTGTGGGTTTTCGAGCTCTGCCACCTTTGCGAGAGCCTTTAAAGATGCTTTTGAGATGTCTGCTAGTGAATGGCGAAATGGGGGCAATACTGCACATAGCAAGAATCGCAAAACGGATAGCAAGACTGGTCAACAAGAGGGCAAGGATGGCAAAGCTACGCGCTATAAAGTGGCCTACCTTGGAGGTGTATTTAGTAATCACCTTCAATGGAATATCATGAAAAATCAAGTAGAAATCGCCAAAGTCGAAATCAAAGAACTGCCTGCCATGGAGATCGCCTATGTCCGTCATGTCGGCCCCTACAATGGTAGATCGGAACTTTTTGCGGGTATGATGAACCAGCTGATCCAATGGGGAGCACCGCGTGGATTGGTCAATTTCCCGCAGACACAAATGCTGTCGGTCTATCACGATGATCCGGCCATTACAGATGAGGCACAGCTTCGCTTAACGGTTGGCATGAGCGTGCCTGCAGACACCAAAGCCGAAGGCGAAATCGGGCGTATGGCCACGCCAGCAGGCAAATATGCAGTGGCTCACTTTGAGATTGATGGCGATGCCTATGAGGAAGCTTGGTCCGCAGTCTACCAGCAATGGCTACCCGATAGTGGTTACCAACCAGCAGATGGTCCCAGCCTAGAGCTTTATCTCAACAATCCAGAAACGCATCCTGAGAAGAAGCACATCGTGGAGATATGCGTTCCGGTGAAACCAATGTGAACAAAAATGCTGGATCTAGCATACTTTATTGAGCTGAGCCAAGCCATTGGCTATTAGGTACTTCGACAATAGTATTTAGTATAAAGAGCATTGCGGATCGACCTCCAGTAATCCTCATGGCCGGTCAGAACTTAGATCAAAAGGCTCCAAGGCATTGCTTTGGAGCCTTTTGCAGCGAGATAAGCGTTCTGCGAAGCAGGGAAAAAGCACACCAAGACCTCCCAAAATATTGCGAGCCTTCCCTTGACAAGGCAAACCCGCTAATTTTTAATACTATTATAATTACTTTGCTATGGATACATAGTAACCTTTTCGATACATATAGGGTTACTACTATAATGAAGCAAGCCGATATGCAACCTTCCCTGCATCTCATACAAGAGTTGCTGCCACTGCTTGATGAATATCAGGCGACACAAACAGCTACCCACACGGACCTGCAAAGCTTTGTGCTTTGGCTCAACAAAAAGGTTCTCAATCCTGCTGGGCAACTGCCCCATGAGGGTCAAACCCTAGACAGCAGGATTCTAGCGGGGATATGGCGTATGTCAAAGTTTGCTAGGCATTATGCGCGTATGGCATTGCAGGATTCACCACTGAAAGGAATAGATGACTTTGTAATGCTGGTGGCGCTCTTGGAAGTAGATAGCTATACAAAGTCAGAATTGATCTTGCATACGCTGACCGATTTTCAGACGGGTATTGGTATTATGAAGCGGCTGGCAAAATTGGGCCTACTCGAGGAGCTTGAAGATCCAGACGATAAGCGCAGCAAAAGAGTAAGACTCAGCCAACAGGGCCGCGGCGTATTGTTTAGCCTCTTTGTACAGATGCAACAGGTGTCTGAAATCGTCGGCGCAGACCTCAATGAAAACGAAAAAGTAGAGTTACTTACCGTACTCAAACACCTCGACAACATACATCTTAAGGTCTACCAAGATAAGGAGCTAGATCAGCTAGAAAGTATACATACGACTATGCTAAATGAAACAGAGGGAGTTTAGCTTAGGCGAGAGGAGCGTTCCGCGCAGCGAGAAGGAAAAAATCCAGCAAACATAGGGGCGGGAAAAAAATCATTTTGAAACTATGAAACAGCTTCAACATTTTTTCATCTTTCTTTTTGTATTGGCATTTCCGGTGAGCCTTGCGGCTCAAAGTGAGTTTGGCCTACACCTCCAATACAATGATCAGCTCGGGGGACTCAATCAAGCGGGGCTACTCAATGGTTGGGGTGCCAGCATAGAGATCATCTCCCCTTCTCCCATTAAGGCCGAAAGCCCTTTCAAATTACAGGTAGGAGCAAGAGTAGATGCCGCTTATACGGGAGAGCATAGAACAGGGCTCTTCTCTTCAGAAGGGAATGAATATTATATCCAGAATTCTAATTTAGGGTTTTATGCTTTGGGCCGCCTTAGCTATCAGACGGGTCCGACGCTACAGCTTTATGTGGAAGGCATGTTTGGCGGGAGGCGCTTTGCGAGCACCGAATTAGAAGACGAGTATCAAACAAGCTGTCCGAAGGGCAATAGCGTTGACCTCAGTAGCCAGGTGATTCCTTCTTGGGGAGGCAGTTTGGGCGCGATGCTTCATTTCTCAGAGCAATTGGCTTTTGACTTCAGGATTTCCCATCTAAGGGGTCGCGATATTACGTTCGTCGATTTGGAAAGCGTCCAACAAATTAAAAATCTCAGTTATGATTACCAGATAAGTTCAGGAGTCGCTTCCCAACTTATGTTTCATGTGGGATTTAATTTTTTGCTGATCGACTATGATGAGATGACGCCTAGCCAAAATCGGCGCTATATGCCCTAAAGCTCGATCTCGCGTTCCACGAAGTGGAGTCACTGATTATGGGCATCAAGGTAAGTAAGACCCTTTATCTGTTTAAAATCATCAAAATTTCGGGTAATTAACTGGAGGTCATAATGCAGGGCAGTCGCGGCAATAATCGCATCGGGTAACTTTATCCGATATTGTTTACGCAGCATAATTGTTTTTTGTACAATATCTTCTGTTAGAGGTAAAACCTC
>JBCAWW010000323.1:0-6549 GCA_038534415.1 Bacteroidota bacterium
GATAAAATACGTGTGTTTTATCATTGTTCATCGCCACGACATAAAGGAGTTGATCATTTACCACTAGTGGAACGATATCCCTCATTTCTCCGCGGACTTGCCATCCAGATTCATGTCCTGCGATTGCTTCAAAAGTATTATTCTCTCCTTTTAGCCATACACCAAAAGAAGCATCATAAATCCCTACTTCAGGCTTGGCGCGGTACTGATTTCCACCTGCCAAGATATCCAATTGCCCATCTTGATCAAGGTCGCTTATAGACAAGGCAAAAATAGGCGAAAGCTGCGCTTCGAGCGGCAAGGCTTCTACCCGAAACTGCCCATTGCCTTCGTTCCAAATGATAGAAGAAGCCAAGGTATAAGCATTGAGTTTGATTGCCTTTTCTAGCTGTGCTGGGGTAAACATATCCTGCACAGTCTGCTCTTTATAAGCACTATATTCTAGATATTTTTTCTTTAGCTCGGGCATTTGTGTGACCAGATCGTGCCGCAACACCAAAGGATAAGACTCCTCTCCATTGAAGGTACAAACGATTTGCTCAACCATACCATTTTGGTCAAAATCATTGATGTACATACAGACTGGCTTTTCTTTACTCGCCCGAAAGCGTGAATTCAAACCATGATTGCCCGCCACAAAGTCCATATCTCCATCACCATCCAGGTCCGCGCCTTTAATTACATTCCAAAAGCCTTCGGTGCTATCTAGCCCCGCCCCTTCTACCCGGCTAAACTTCCCATTTTCCTGCCGAAAAACCGTGATCGGCATATATTCTCCCACCACAATCAAATCGACGTCCTGATCTTGATCCCAATCAAACCATTGCGCATCGGTGATCATGCCTAAATCTTGTAAACCTGGCGCGAGATCCGCATTACGGACCTGAAATTGACCTGTACCATCATTTTCGAGCAAGTAGCCGTTCATCGGTACTCCATACAAAAAGGGTCTCAGGCGGATCCCAGCAAAGAGATCGATATCACCATCTCCATCATAGTCGTAGGGTCTGATGCAGCCAGTGCTTTCTTTGCGGGAGCTAGGGAGCCGCTGCGCGGAACGCTCAAATCGACCATTACCTTGATTGAGGTAGAGTCGATCGAGAAGGTTTTCGGAGGTAGTCGAAGATTCATTACTGCCACTTGCGACATATAAATCTAAATCCCCATCCCCATCCGCATCAAAACAAGCGCAATCACTGTCTTCGGCGTCTTTGCTTTTAGCAAACAAGATTTCATTGGTAGCATAAAAGCTTCCATTTGTTTGCTGGAAGTACATTGCCCCTGCTTGCCCTTTGGCTCCAGCGACATAAAGATCCATCAGATCATCTCCATTAAAGTCTCCTTTACAAAGCTTTGGGCCTTCATTGGATAGCATATGGAAAATCAGACGATCACGATTGAAATCGATAAACTCATCTTCTTTATGGCTAAAGCTGAGGCCCGGCAATGTAAGTTCCTTAAAGCTTTTAATGGCCCCTACAGTTGGAGCAGGAGAAGCGTTCCCCGAAGGGATACTCTCACTAGATTTGAGCACTAAGGTCTGATCTATCGCCGGCTTTTGCACCAGGGTTTTGTTGCCATTGGGCCATATGACCACCAAACTATCAGGCTGAGTCTCCGCTCCTAAACCAAAATGAGGGCGTGGATCCATACTAGACTGGAAACCTCGTATCGGCATATGCTCCAAATACATACTTTGTTCAGGCGTATAGAGTCTGATTTGCGCCCCCAGCGCTTGGGTGTTATTCCCTTCTCCGACCAACTCAAGTTTGAGATAATGCTGCTCTGGATATTGCTGTCGGCTATCGTTGCGATAGAGAAAGAGCGGCATATTGACATTATTGACTACGAGGTCCAAGTCCCCATCATTGTCGAGGTCGGCATAGGCAGCACCATTGGAAAAGCTGGCTTGGTCCAGTCCCCAATCTTGAGTCTTATCCTCAAAATGCAGCTTACCAAGGTTGCGGTAGGCATAATTGGGTACCGGATTGGAAGGGATAGCGTCGATCAAGGCATCATAGTTTACGCCCGACTTACTGACGATTTCTTTTTGCGTTTCAGAGTTAGAAATATAAACCAAGAAGTCTTGATCCGTGAGATCCTTGTAGATACCATTGGCAATGAAAAGGTCTTTCCAGCCGTCATTGTCCAGATCACTGATCAGAGCCCCCCAACTCCAATCGGTTGCTTCCACGCCTGCCATGCGCCCAATCTCGCTAAAGGTATTGTCGCGATTGTTGAGCTGGAGCATATTGCGGGTAAACTGGTGGTAATAACCATTGCGGAGATTGATCTGATAGCGATCCCAGTTTTCGAAGGTGGTAACGGTCTTGATCCGCGCATCGGGCTGCGGCAACATCTCCGTTACAAATATTTCAGGCGAAGCATCATTGTTGATGTCAGCCATATCGGCTCCCATCGAGGCTCCACTGATGGAATGCATCCGGTCGGTGAGTTCTTCGGAGAAGGTCCCATCCTGTTGATTGATATAGATATAATCTCGCTCAAAGAAGTCGTTGGAGACATAAATATCTTGCCAGCCATCGGCATTGAGATCTCCCACAGTTACTCCGAGGCCAAACCCTATGACAGACCCATAGATGCCTGCCTCCTTGCTATAATCAACAAAAATGCCTCCCTCGTTTCTCAACAACTTATCCCCGCCGACTTCATCTCTGATGTCGCGCATATTGTATTGGGTATTGAAGGAACCGATGGCTTTGTAGGAATTGTTAAGGAGGTAAACGTCTAGGTCGCCATCACGATCATAATCAAAGAAGGCCGCATGTGTCGAGTAGCCCGGATCTGCTAGGCCATATTTTTCTGCCTCTTCGAGGAACGTTCCGTCTTTTTGGTTGATATAAAGTTCATTTTGCTTATTGTCGCCAGCAATATCACCCGAATTACAGACGTAGATATCGATCCAGCCGTCGGCATTGACATCTGCCATACTGACACCGGTAGACCAAGCTCTTTCGCCGGCAATACCCGCCCTCTCTGTGATGTCCTCAAATTGTAGATTGCCTTTGTTGATAAATAAGCGGTTGGATTCAAGATTGGCGGTCAAGAAAATATCTTGCAAACCATCTTGGTTGACGTCTCCGATGGCTACCCCCGCTCCATTATAAAAGTTGCGGTAGGTATAAATATTGAAATCATCCTGATTGGGGAGACGATTGATAAAGCTGATACCGGTCTGCTGGGAATCCAAAAGACTAAACAAAGGTTTCTTTAGTTCTTCCTTTGCGCCTGGGCTCGTACAAGCGTTCAGCAAAGCTAGACATATCCCTAAGGCCCCTAAACCAATAGTGCGCCCTATCTGCATCCTCCTATTTCTCAAAAACCTTGACATAGTCATTATTTCGGGCCACCCACAATTGCTCTTTGCCGTTGACGGGCAGCCATATCAAATCTCTTACTTCACCTTTTACAAAAAAGCCAGACTCTTGCAGCGGCATCGGCTCATAATTGCCTTGGCCGTCTCCTTTGAGCACTAAGCCATAACTGGCATCATGTATGCCCACTTCAGGTTTGGCGGAGTAAAAATTACCCCCAAGGATCAAGTCCTCTATACCATCGCCGTCCACATCCTTGGCACTTAGCGCATAAACTGGCGACAACTGTGCTTCCCAAGGGAGCGCCTCCAATTTTAGATTGCCATCTCCCAAGTTGCGCACAATGGCTGACTCAAGATAGTAAGCATCTAAACGAATTGCCTTCTCCATCTGAGCTGGGCTAAACATATCTTCTATCGTTTGCTCACGATAATTGGCAAACTTGAGGTATTTCTTTTTGAGCTCGGGCAGCTGCTTGACAAGGTCCTGCCGCAATACCATCGGATAGGCTTCCTCCCCATTGTAGACAGTGATAATGTGCTCTACCGTGCTATTTTGGTCGAAATCATTTACCCACATATTGAGGGGTTTATCCGCACTTGCTCTAAAGCGTGAATTGCGACCATGATTGCCGACTACCAAATCAGGATTGCCGTCTTGGTCTACATCTGTCAACAGCAGCCGATGCCAAAGTCCTTCTGAACGCAAAAGTCCAGGTATCGAATCTTGTAAATTGAATTGGCCTTGATCATTGCGAAATAGGCGGATGGGCATATACTCACCCACAAGGGTCAAATCAGGATCACCATCTTGGTCATAGTCCCACCAAATCCCGTCGGTGACCATGCCGATCCCTTTGAGTTGGGGCGCAATTTGAGTGGTCCGGTCTAGGAAGCGACCTTTCCCATCGTTTTCGAGCAGATAGCTATTCATTGGTACTCCGTACAAAAAAGGGCGGAGTCGTATACCTACAAAAAGGTCTAAATCCCCATCGCCGTCAAAATCTATCGGACGGACACATGAGCTGCTTTCTTTGCGAGAGCTAGGGAGCTTCTGCGAAGAACGCTCCAACTTGGCTTTACCGTCATTGAAATAGAGGCGATCATAGAGGGCGTAAGAGCTATTGGAAAATTCATTGCCTCCGCTACTCACATATAGATCCAAATCGCCATCACCGTCGGCATCAAAGCAGGCGCAGTCTGTATCTTCGGAGCCAGCATCTTCTGCCAAAACCGCTACGCTAGATTTGACAAAGCTCCCATTTGCAGTTTGTAGCAACAATTGGCCGGGCAGGTCCTTTGCACCTCCCAGATAGACATCCGCTCTACCATCGCCATTAAAATCGCCTTGGCAGAGTCTCGGACCTTCCGTAGAAAGCATGTGAAAAAGAAGGCCATCCCGATCAAAATCTTTGAAGGAGTTTTCTTCGTGCTTAAACGCCAGTTCACGGCCTTGCAAAATGGCTTGCCTTTTCGACTGAGCGTTCTGCGAAGCAGTTCCCGCCTCTAGTTGCCTAATCAAAAGTAAGGTATCAATACCGGGCTCAGTAAGACGGCTGATACGTCCATCGGGCCATTTTACTTCTATCGATTGTATGGTCCTACTCTCCCCCAAGCCAAAATGCAAGCGATGATCCACCGTGGATTGAAAGCCGCGCATGGGATTGAGTTCTTGATAATGATTGCCCTGCTCTGTTTGCACATTTACTTGAGCGCCAAGGCCAAATTTATTCATCCCCTCCCCTATTAGCGCCACACTGACGAAGTGATTTTCGGACAATTGATTATCCGTTTCATTGCGGTAGACGAAGGCGGGCATATTGACATTATTGACTACGAGGTCTAGGTCGCCATCATTGTCGAGGTCGCCATAGGCAGAGCCATTGGAAAAGCTTAGCTGATCGAGCCCCCACTCTTGGGCACGATTTTCAAACTGCAGTCCCCCTTGATTGGCAAACAGGAAATTGGCCAATGGCACAGAGGGAATCGAGTCAACGAGTTGGGAGATCACCTGGTTTTTGCGGCGGAGAATGTCTTGAATCACCTTAGGATCGGCGGTAAAATTGACATAATCCTGATCCGTCAAATCTTTGTAGATACCGTTGGCCACAAATATATCTCTGTGCCCATCATTGTTGGCATCCATAATCAAAGCGCCCCAGCTCCAATCAGTAGCTGAAACGCCAGCCATACGGCTTATCTCACTAAAATATACGCCTTCATCGTCTGCATGGGAGCCTCGGTTGAGTTGGAGAACATTGCGAGTAAACTGCCTGTGATAGCCGTTTTGCTCATATAGTTGATATTTGTTCCAGTCATCAAAGGCAGTTTTGGTTTTGATACGCGCCTCTTCATTAGGCAGCATATCCGTTACAAATATTTCGGGATAGCCATCCTGATTGAGGTCTGCCATATCTGCTCCCATAGAGCCGAGACTGAGCTCACCTACATATTTTTCTACGACTTCGTCGAACGTTCCGTCTTTTTGGTTGAGATAGAGATAGTCTCGTTCGAAGAAATCGTTGGACACATAGATATCTTGCCAGCCATCACGATTGACATCCCCAATGGTAGCGCGATCGGCTTTGGCCTAGGAGTTACCATTGGGGATGTCAATCGTGATGGTAACTCCTAGGCCAAAGCCGATCGCGCTACCATAAATACCTGCTTCTTCACTGACATCGACATAGTGATCGCCTTCGTGGCGGTAGAGTTTGTTGCCACCTAGCGTATCGCGCTTTTGGCGTTGACCGGGACGAAAATCGTATCCCCCAACGGGTCTAAAAGAGTTGTTGAGGAGATAACAATCGAGATCCCCGTCTCGGTCATAGTCAAAAAAGGCAGCGTGAGAGGAAAGGCCGAGATCGTTTATGCCCCATTGGGCGGAGGCTTCTTTAAAAGTCAGGTCTCCTTGGTTGATAAAGAGTTCGTTGTTGCGATTGTCTCCTTCAGGGCTGCCTGACTTACAGACATAGAGGTCGAGTAAACCATCGCCATTAACGTCAGCCATACTGACGCCGGAGGACCAAACGCCCGAGCAGGCTACGCCTGCGCTTTCGGTAATATCTTTGAATTGAAAATTTCCTTGGTTGAGGTAGAGCTTGTTGTCTACCATATTGCCGCAAAAATAGAGGTCGACTAAACCATCTTGATTGATATCTCCAATGGCTACTCCGGCCCCATTGTAGAAATTGCGGTAGGTGTACATATTGAAA
>JBCAWW010000324.1:0-6542 GCA_038534415.1 Bacteroidota bacterium
TTAGCCTATATTTGTATCAACAGGTTAAAGTAAAGAATGAGCAAGGGTTAGGGTGGCTCTCCCAAAATTGGGATCGTAGCCCCCTAATTTTTTTAAGGCCATTTGAGTGAAAACTCAGATGGCCTTATTTTTTGTGCCAAATGTTGGGCGATATATAGCGGTAAAATTGTACGAAAATCGAAAAGTATTACTCAAAAACAAATGATTAGTCTATGGATAAAAATGGTATCGTATGAAAATATTACATGATTTGTTTCTTTTTGCCCGTTCACTCAAAAAAACGAACCGTTCGGCCCCGCCGAGCCTAAAAATGTCAAAGTCTCCTTTATATTTATATCAACAGGTTAAAGTAAGAATGAGCAAGGGTTAGGGTGACTCCTCCGCATGTCGGGGTTGTAGTCCCCTAATTTTTTTGTATCTATATGTATGCAAATTTTACTGCTGCTAGCTCATGCAGATGATGAAAGCCTAGGCGCCGGAGGTGCTGTCCAAAAATGGCTAAGCGAAGGACATCAGATTCAACTTATCATAGTATCAGATGGAGTAGTGGGGATGCGAGAAGGCGCAGCCGATAATCGCGATGCTCTATATGCGGCTTCCAAAAAACTGGGAATCGAAAATGTACAAACCCTAAACTTCCCTGATCAGCAATTTGAAATGCACCCCATCGCGTCCATTGCCAATAAGGCGAGTCAAGCGATCAGTGAAACTCCAGACCTGATTGTAAGCCACTCCAATAAGGACCTCAATCAAGATCATCGCATCACGGCAGAGGTCGCCAAAATCATAGGCCGCCCAAGAGGCAAACAGACTGCTATCATCGCTTGTGAAATCCCGAGCGTAGCTACTTGGAATGGCGAGCGCTTTGCGCCGCAACTATACGTTCCGCTGACAGCGAAACAACTACAAACCAAAATCGAGGCCTTTGGCTGTTATCAAAATGAACTACGTAGCTTTCCCGATCCTTACTCCGCCAAAGGCTTAGAAGTAATGGCCCAGTTTAGAGGGCAGGAGTCCGGACATAATGCGGCGGAGGCTTTTGAAGTGATTAGATGGTATGCTTGATGATCCATTCGATGGCGAGCGCATAGCCTTTGGTACCTAAGCCTGAGATCATGCCATCGCAAGCTGCTGCCGTTACCGACTTATGCCGAAACGCTTCCCGCTCAAATATATGTGAGATATGTACCTCTACTTTGGCCACTTTCAGTGAACGCAAAGTATCGTAGATCGCATAACTATAATGGGTAAAAGCTCCCATATTGAGCACTAGGCCATCCCAATCCTCCTGCATAGTCGCTTGTAAACGATCGATGATTGCCCCTTCGTGATTGGATTGAAAGTAGCCAATCTCGGCCTGAGGATAAGCGTTCCGCAAGGCGGCCAAAATATCCTCAAAAGTCTCAGAACCATAAATTTCTGGTTCACGCTTACCGAGTAGATTGAGATTGGGGCCGTTGAGGATAAGGATTCGCATGGACGAATTTACTAATTTCTTTTTGTCCTGTTTGGCACAAATGCTAGTAAAAACCGGAGCTGGACAAAGGCAATCCGCTAGACTGCTCAGTTCAATCCATCGCGCCCGATTGTTTGCCTGCAACCGATTGTACGATTAATCATCTTCAGACTCGTATCTTACTATAAAGGCTCAAATAACTACTCTGCTATGTATCGTTTTCTGGCTTACTTCGGATTTATCGGATTTTGCGTTCTGATTGTTTTTTATAGCCTCAACAAAGCCGAAAAGGCGACTCCGCCCAATGTTTTATTTATCGCTATCGATGACTTGCGGCCCAGCTTGGGTTGCTACGGTAATGAGGAAGTGCATAGCCCGGTGATGGATCAGCTGGCGGCAGAGGGGGCCTTGTTTCTCAATCATTTTACGCAGGTGCCGACTTGTGGCCCTTCACGCCATTGCTTGCTGACCGGAAACCGTCCTCGAAACCGAGCCGAACTCCGTAATAATATTTTTGAAGAAACCATTGCTAAGGCTACTTCCGTGGGAGCAGTGCCTGAGAGTTTTGTACACCTGCTGCGGCAGAACGATTATCACACCGTCGGCATCGGCAAAATCAGTCATTCGGCCGATGGCCTGGTATATGGCTATGAGGATAGTGTATCCTCGGTCAAGGAAATGCCTTATAGCTGGGATGAATTTTTGTTCGATGCAGGCAAGTGGCAGACTGGGTGGAATGCCTTTTTTGCCTATGCCAATGGTGAGAACCGCCAAAGTCTGAAGAAAGAAGTTGCCCCCTACGAAAAAGCTGCCGTTGATGATCAAGGCTATCCAGATGGACTAACAGCCAATCTCGCCATCCAAAAGCTAAAGGAATTGAAACAAAAGGATAAACCATTTTTTATGGGCGTAGGCTTCTTTAAACCGCATTTGCCTTTTAATGCACCTGAGAAATATTGGGATTTGTATGAGCGAGATTCACTTTCGATTTCTCCCAATCCTTATGTGCCGCAAAATATAGATAAGCTCAGCCTGCATGCTAGCGGGGAGTTCAATCAATATAAACTCGGTGAAGAGAAAGCCAGTTTGGAGCAAGTAGTCTCTGACGAATATGCGCGCAAATTGCACCACGCATATTATGCTTGCATCAGCTATGTAGATGCGCAGCTTGGACGTGTCCTTGACGAACTAGAAGCACAAGGCTTGGCTGAGAATACCATTATCGTATTATGGGGTGATCACGGCTGGCATCTGGGCGATCAGCGCGTGTGGGGCAAGCATACGATTTTTGAAAATGCTTTGCGGAGTAGCCTGATTGTCAAATTGCCTCAGCAGCCCCAGCAGGGACTGATCGTTCCGACGATAGTCGAAACCGTAGATATTTATCCCACTCTGATGGAGCTCTGTGGTATTGAGGTCCAGCATCCGATAGATGGGGAGAGCTTTGCGAGTCTGCTCCGCAAACCAGAGGAGGAAGCAGCTTCAACACATGCCTACGGCTATTTTCGCAATGGGATAACACTTCGCACCGATCAATATCGACTCACCAAATACTTTCGAGAGGCCATGCCTACAGTCGAATTGTACGATCATAGCAATGATCCTCAGGAAAGCCTTAATATTGCCGCAGATAATCCCGAAATTGTAGCTCAACTGATGCCGCTGCTAGATGCTGGCGACACGGGCCTTTACCAATAATCCGCTTCCTCTCAGATGCTAAAATGGCAAACCGCAATCAAAGAGTACGAGCGTTTTCTCTCTGTAGAACGAGGGATGACGAGCAATACGCGGGAAGCCTATTTGAGAGACATTCAGCGCTTAGCATTATACAGCGAAGAGTTGGTAGGCATGGGCAGTCCTTTGAAGTTGGAACTGGATCACCTACGTGAATTTTTGGTGTGGCTGGTAGAAGACTGCCTCCTCGGCGAACGCAGCCTCGCTCGTAATATCTCTTCTCTAAGGTCCTTTTTTGGTTTCTTGATCATTGATGAGTACTCCGAAAAGGATCCTGCTGCGCTGCTCGAAAGTCCACGTTTTGGGCAAAAACTCCCTACGGTTTTGAGTGTGCCAGAGGTAGAAGCTATCCTCGAGGCCAATGATACCTCCACACCCTTGGGGCTGCGCAATCGAGCGATGATGGAGTTGTTATATGCTTCGGGTCTACGAGTGAGTGAGTTGACCAATTTGGAACTCTCGCGCGTTTTTTTTGAGGAGGGCTTTTTGCGCATTCTCGGCAAGGGGCGTAAAGAACGTCTCGTACCAACGGGCCAGCCCGCGATTGACTGGATGAAGTTGTATTTGCGAGAGGTACGGCTAGTGCAAAATATTCAAGCGGGTTATGATGATATTGTCTTTCTCAATCGTCGTGGCAAAGGGCTGAGTCGAGTGATGGTGTTTAATATTGTCAAGGATCTCTGCAAGAAGGCTGGCATCAAAAAGAAAGTGAGTCCGCATACGTTTCGGCATTCTTTTGCGACCCATTTATTGGAAGGTGGCGCGGATTTACGAGCGGTGCAGGAGATGCTGGGCCATGAGTCAATTACGACGACAGAGTTGTACTTACACTTGGATCGTGAGTATTTGCGGGAGGTTTTTACATTGCATCATCCGCGAAAGTGATTGGCAACTGCGCACGACAGATAGCCATTGTAGGGGCTTATTGCCTAAGTCGATTGTGATTTTTTCCCGCTGCGCGGAACGCTTGCCTCATTTATCATCTAAGGGTAAATACCTTTCTTTGATGACATTGAAATGATGGATTTGATGGGCCGCAATAGTAAGCCCAATGGCAAAGAGAGGCATTTCGTATTCGAAGAATACACAGCTTTTGTTAAGTATCTTTTGATTGAAAGACTCAAACATCATGATGGTCGATTGGCGCACCATTCGAAGCTCGCTGACCAAATGTTCGATTGATAATTCATCTGCATTAGCATTTGCCCCCATTATTTCTTGGTCATGGGCAACCGGGATTGTGCCTTCCGCACGGGCAAAAATGACCGCTCTGAAACACCAAATTCTTTCCCAATCTATGAGATGCTGCAATATCTTATGGATGCTCCATTTATCTTTTTGATAAGTCTTTAAACCAATTCTCTTCAATTGAGCAATATCAATCTCATCGATTTTTTCCAAGCTCAATGTTAGCGCTTCCGGGAGCGTAAGGCCTTCATTTAGCTGATATACATATTCTAAAAAGGCTGGATCTTTTTTTTCTGATTTTTCCATTTTAGCTGTTTTTCTTCTTGCTTATTGCGAGCTGGCCGCTGATTGTACAAACTGATTTTGCTTAGGCACCGCTTCGCGGAACGCTAGGGTGGCTGTATGAGCATATATGACGAGCACGGCTTACTTCTCAAAAGCTGGGTTCAATTCGCTAGGCACTGGCGCATCAAACTCCTGCCGCCATTGATGGAGCGCTAGCAATAAACGCTCGGTCTGTGCAGGATGAGCCTCTACTAAGTTGATACGTTCGCCGGGATCTTGTGCGAGATTATAAAGTTCAAGTCCTCCATCTTCAAAATATTGATGCAGTTTCCAATCTCCCATGCGGATCACACTGCCAGGCCGCGTCCGAAATAAGGGATCTCGGCCATCATCTAAATCCACTTTGTAAGCTTCTAAATAGATCGGAAAATGCCAAATCAAAGGTCTAGTGCTCAGTTCATTTTTTGTTTTTTTGCCTTTGATGGGGGCTGATAAATCAAGTCCATCAAGGATTTTTCCTTCTGGCAAGCTTATCTCTAGCAAACCCAGTAGGCTCGGGTAGAAATCTAAAAAACTAAGAGGGAAGTCCAAGCGTTCCCCGGAGGGAATATGCCCTGGCCAAGACATCAACAAAGGCACTCTTATACCTCCTTCATAGTAGGAGCCTTTGCCTGCTCTGAGAGGCCACTGCCGCGAAACACTGGCGATCCCGCCATTGTCGGAGCTAAATATGATGAGGGTGTTGTCTAAGTCTAATTGCTCAAGCGTTCGGAGAATCCGTCCTACTGAGGCATCCATATTCTCTACCATCGCCGCATAATGCTTTTGATGACCTTGGCCTGCATTTGCCGGTAGGGAATCATATTTAGCGACCAAATCAGGCTTGCCGAGTAGGGGAGTGTGAACCGTATAAAATGGCAGATACATAAAAAAGTGAGTATCCTGCTGGGCTTCGATAAACTTGATTGCTTCTTCGGTAAGGCGATCTGCGAGGTATTCTCCTTCAGGGCCATCTTCGATGAACGCTAAGTTGTATGGGGACCAATGTCCATCTTTACCGGGATTACCTCTCGTAGACCCACCGACATTGATATCAAAGCCTTGAGTAAGCGGATCCTCACCGAGATGCCATTTGCCAAAATGTCCATTGACATAGCCGACTGATTTGAGGGCTTCGGGCAACGTCAACATACTATCGGCTAGCTGTCGAGTATTGGGGGTAGGGATAATCCTTCTTGTGCTCGGCTTGCCTCTTTCGGATGAGCCAACGGTATAGATACCATGTCGCGTTGGGTATTGGCCTGACATCAGTACCGCTCGACTCGGTGCACAGTTGGCTGCGCCCGCATAAGCTTGGGTAAACAAAGTCGAACGTTTGGCCAAGACATCGAGATGAGGGGTCTGATAATAGGGGCTGCCCATAAAACCTACATCCATGGCCCCAAGATCATCGACGAGGATAAAGACAATGTTGGGACGCTCTTTTTGTGCAAAGAGAGGCATCGTGCCCAAGCAGAAGAGGAGAGTGAGGAGCTTTTTCATATGGGCAATTGTCCTTTGATCATGCGGTCTTTGCCTTGTAAATCTTGGCGAAGAACGATCTCTTGGTAGCCGAGTCCTAGCATTAAGGATTTCATCTCAGCACCATAATCTTCATGAATCTCAAAAAATAGCTGCCCGCCGGGGCGGAGCCAATGGAGGGAGCGTTCCGCGATGGAGCGGTAAAAAAGCAAAGGATCATCATCAGGCACGAACAAGGCTAGGCGGGGTTCATATTTTTTGACATGCGGTTTGATGAGCTGCATCTCTTTGATCGGGACATAAGGGGGATTGCTGACCACAAAATCCAAATCTGAGTACTGTGTATCGGGAGCATTGA
>JBCAWW010000325.1:0-6452 GCA_038534415.1 Bacteroidota bacterium
TCCGATCTATACCCCATGATCGGGTATCGCTACTTTTTGTTTTATCAACGATCTATTTACTCGTTTCTACCAGAGTTGTCTTCTGAATCGCTATCGCCATTTTGCATCGCTTCGATTTTTTGTTGGCGTTGCATGAGGTTTTGTCTAGAACCAGCCCGACGGCTGTAATCTTGCTTGTACATCTGGAAACGGCTAGGACTCATACGTGGAGGCCAGTAGTTATTGTCCGTATCTACATCAGCAGTTTCGAGATTCGGATCAAGGGATACATTGACTACCACTTTATCCGTGATAAAGACTTTGCTCACTTCCTCAGCGTTTCTGCGCCAGATTTCAGCTGGGATATAGTGAATCTCTTTTGTGTCGTCTTCAAAAGTAAATTCTACGATGATGGGCATTACTAAGCCCCCTACATTTTGAAAATCGATCTGATAGTAGTTTTTGTTGGACTCCATGATCGCTTTTTCCTCATCGCTCAATCTAGCATAGTAGGACTCGTATTCTTTCTTGTCCAAGACAGATACTTGATACTGATCGTATTTATTGTAAAAGTCTTGCAGCTCAGGGTAGCGCTCCATTACGGTCTGGGGTACTGCTTCCTGGTTGCGACGAGTACTGATATCCAAGGGGCCTTGATCTGCCTTTGCTAATGGTTTTTCGACTGCTGGATTCTTGGTGTTGAGCTGAATCCACTTCATGTCTTTGATGGCGATATCTACATGGTCTGTGGTGTAGAACCATCCACGCCAAAACCAGTCAAGATCAGTGCCCGAAGCATCTTCCATCGTGCGGAAAAAGTCTGCTGGGCTAGGCTGCTTAAACATCCAGCGCTGAGAATACTCTCTAAATGCATAATCAAATAGCTCACGGCCCATGATGGTTTCACGGAGGATATTAAGCGCAGTGGCAGGCTTTCCATAAGCATTATTACCAAACTGGTAGATTGACTCAGAATTGGTCATGATAGGCGTGATATTGGATTTGTCGCCTCCCATATAGCTGGTGATATTGGCGGCTGGCCCTCTACGAGAAGGATAATCTCGCTGCCACTCTTGCTCAGCTAAAAACTGCAGGAAAGAGTTAAGGCCTTCATCCATCCAGGTCCACTGACGTTCGTCAGAATTGACAATCATCGGGAAGTAATTGTGGCCAACTTCGTGGATAATCACCGAAATCATACCGTACTTGGTACGAGCGGTATAGGTTCCATCTGCTTCAGGGCGTCCACCATTGAAGCAAATCATCGGATACTCCATACCGATGCGGTTGGTGTGAACCGAAATCGCCACAGGGTAAGGATAGTCAAAGGTATACTTAGAGTAAACATCAACCGTGTGTGCGACCGCACGAGTGGAGTAGCGTTCCCAAAGTGGGTTGCCCTCTTTAGGATAGTACGACATGCACATGACGTCTTGCTTACCAGACTTAACGCCCATCGCATCCCAGATAAACTTACGCGAAGAGGCAAAAGCAAAGTCGCGCACATTTTCTGCATAAAAGGTCCAAGTTTTTGTGTCAGAAGCTTTTTCTTTTTCAGCGGCTTCTGCCTCAGCTTGCGTAACGATCATTACGGGCTCTGTTGCGGTTTTGGCCTGTGCCCAACGCTTTCTCTGGGTACTACTCAGGATTTTGTTGGCATTTTGGAGCGTACCGGTTGACCCTACGACGTGATCAGCAGGGACCGTTAGATTGACTGTATAGTTGCCAAATACGAGCGTAAACTCTCCATTGCCAAGAAACTGCTTGTTTTGCCAGCCATATACGTCATTGTAAACGCACATGCGTGGAAAAAACTGAGCGATGGTATAGAGGTAGTTGTCATCCGCTTCGAAGTACTCAAATCCAGAGCGACCCCCCATGGCCATCCGGTCATTGATATTGTACCACCACTTGACCTTGAAACTGACGTTTTCTCCTGGCATCAAAGCCGTGGGGAGATCCACTCGCATCATCGTTTTGTTGATGATGTAGGGGAGGTCTTTGCCATTGGCATCTTTGACGTGGTCAATTTTGAATCCACCATCAAAGTTGCTGACTGTTTCCCAGCTTTTGAGTTGGTTAAATGAAATCCCACGTTCGCCAATTTCGGTAGGCATCGTTTTGTAGGTGTCAGAGTCCTTTGCTCTCCTGTTTTGATCGAGCTGCAACCAAAGATAGCTCAGGCGATCAGGTGAGTTGTTGGTATAAGTGATGGTCTCTTCACCATAGATGCGCTGGTTTTCGTCATCAAGACGAATGTCCATTTCATAGTCAGCTTGCTGCTGATAATAAGCGTGCCCTGGGGCACCCGCACCATTACGATAGACATTGGGGGTGGGGATGTCTTCGCCTAATTGACGAAATTTGTTTTGGTTGGTCCTCGGTGCGTCTTGGGCTTGGGTCAAGATGACACCAAACATCAAAGCACTCATGAGTACCGTAGTTAATACTTGAATTTTTCTCATAGCAAGCTTGTAAATAAAATCACCAAAATATGGCAGCCTGCAACAAAAGCCAGGAGACTCCTGCTGCCGCGCCTGATACAAATATATTCCATTCCCTCTGTGGTGCGCGCAAAAGGCCTACTACCACAAAAGAAAGCAGAATTATACCCGAGACAATTGCCAATTGCCCGAGTTCGATACCGATATTAAAGGCCAATAATGGCTGAAAAATACTGTCTTCACCCATGAGCATCGACCGTAAAAGCGTTGAAAAGCCTAAGCCGTGGATCAAACCAAATACTAGGGCAATCAAATATTGAATTCGCATGCCTGTTTTGTTGATCTCAGCTTGTTTGCGAAAAACGTTGAGCAAAGCGGTCGCTAAAATACTGAGTGGAATGAGAAATTCTACTACTTGGCCCAGTGTAAACGCGCTTTCTCCCGAACCAAAGCTATGGTTCATGTCGACTATCTCAAAAGTCGCTAATACCAACGAAATGCAATGTCCAATGGTAAAAGCCGTTACTAAAACCAAAATGTTGCGCCACTGCTTCAATTGATAAACGGCACAAAGGGCCAACAAAAAAAGCATATGATCATAGGCATTCCAGTCCAAAATATGTTGGAAGCCAATTTGTAGGTATGTTTCGAAAGTACTCACTCAGGCGGTGTTTGACAATCCGACAAAAATAAATCATTAACTTTGAGAATGAAACTGATTATCGTCCGTTCCCTTTTGTTTTTCTTGCTCATTATCCCGCTAATGGGCTTTATTCACCCTTTTTATTTTAGCCTGACGCAAATCGATCATAATCCTCAAACCGAATCATTGGAGATTACCCTCAAGCTTTTTACCACTGATATCGAGCAAGCGCTAGAGGCCCAAGGCACAGGTTCATTGTATCTCGGCGAAGAAAAAGAAGCAAAGGAGGCCGAGCGTTACCTACAGAACTATCTCAGGCAGCACTTACAGCTCAAAGTCAATGGCGAAGCTAAGCAGTATGAATTTCTCGGCAAAGAGGTCGAATTGGATGTGGTCTGGTGCTATGTGGAAGTTTTAGCAGTACCAGAACTCAAAGAACTTGAAATTAAAAGTACCCTGCTACTAGAAATGTTTGAAGAGCAGCAAAATGTGGTGCAGATCAAGGTCGGCAATCAAAAAAAGAGTGCATTATTGCGCCAAGGGGCTACCTCTGAGACTTTGGTCTTTGACTGATCCCTGTTTTAAATCTTAGGCGGTTTTTATTTTTTTTACTGCTGCGCAGAACGCTTCCCTCGCTTTGATTAAGCCTCATAAAGTTTTGTCTGCATGCTTTACCGCTCATGCACGACTCCCGCTTGATACTCAATACTTTTGGCTCAGTACTCATACTCAGGATCTCAATTTCGCGATCGCAACTGAGCGTTCTGCGAAGCAGTCTACCCCCATCATGATAGTCCAAAAAACGAAGGGCCATGCCACCAATCTCCTTGGGTTTTGTGCGACAATCTGTATATTCGCAACCTACTTATTTACAACCATGACTTTTTAAACATGAAAAAACTTTTTTTTCTGGTGGCCCTTGTCGCCTTGCATTCCTATGCACTTAATGCTCAAGAGATCGATAGTACATTCCTGATCCTTGATTCGATTGAAAACTCTTTTGATTATCAGACTGGTACCATCGAGTTGGATAATGGCAATGCTATCTTGACCGTTCCCGAAGGCTTTCGCTATCTCGATCCTGAGCAGGCAAATTTTGTCCTCAGTGATTTGTGGGGCAATCCAAGAGATGAAGAAATTCTCGGCCTATTAGTTCCTGAAAGTAAAGGTGTCTTAGCTGAAGATAGCTGGGTATTTACGATCAATTATGAGGAAATGGGTTATGTAGAGGACGAAGATGCGCAGGATATTGATTATGATGATCTTTTGAAAGATCAAAAAAAGGATACCAAAGAGGCTAGTAAAGAGCGCCAAAAGCTGGGCTACGAAAGTATCGAACTGATTGGCTGGGCTGCAGAGCCTTATTATGATCAAAATCACAAGGTCTTGCACTGGGCCAAAGAGCTCAATTTTGGTGGAGATAGCTTGAATACGCTTAATTACAATCTTCGTGTTTTGGGTCGTAAAGGCATCTTTTTGCTCAATGCTGTCGCGAGTATGAGTGAGCTTGCTGAAGTAGAGCAAAACATAGATAAGGTGATTACCAGCGTGGAGTTTAGCGAAGGGAGTCGTTACAGCGATTTTGATCCCGATGTAGACGAAGTCGCCGCTTGGACCGTAGGCGGGCTTGTGGCTGGAAAGGTATTGGCCAAAGCTGGTTTTTTTGCCTTCCTAGCTAAATTTTGGAAAATCATCGCGATCGCAATTGCCGGCGCTGGAGGAAGTATTTGGAAGTTTATCCGCGGCAAGAAAGATGACGAAGTTTCAGACTAAACCATAAGGCTAGTCTCTCTTCAACCTAACAATCAACCAAGGATCGTCATACTCGCAGTCTTCCAGCTCTAAAAAATTGGCAAAGCGCGGGAGAAAAACGTTCCGCCGGCGGTTTCCTAGATCAATCACGAGTTCATCGCCAAATTTTTGTACTTCGAAATCCGTCTCTTCTATCAAGGGGAGGCGGATTTTGATTTCAAAAAATCCTTCCTTCTCTGCTACCTGAAGCGGTTTTTCGTTGTGGAAAATCAAGGTGGGATCTTGTTCTTTGTAGATCGATTCCCCAATCTGCTCTAATAGTTCAAGTCCAAATACTTCCTCACCCTGATGGGGTACTTTGAAGATCGGCAGCGGTTGAAAGCTTTCGTTGATCTCTTCGAGATAAGTTTTTTGGGAGCTGATATATTTCTGAAACAACTTGCCACCGCCGGTGCTTGGCAGGATGCGATTGACAATGATAGCGTCAACATTGTAGCCATAAAGTTGGAGATAAGTATAGGCCCGCTTGGCTTCCTGAATCACCATGCGCTCAGGATTTGCCACAAGTCTAATGGAGGTAACATCTGGATCATGGAAGATCTGCTGTACCTTCTCCAATTTTGCAAATAAAGCCTCCAATTCTTCATAGCCCTTGTCGAGGGGGATGTCCATCGTTCTGCGAAGCACAGAACCAAATGTCCTGATGGCAAATTTTTGTCCCGGAAAAGCTTTGGTAAGCCAGCTTTGGGTTACTTGTGGGAGGCTCAAAAGTGTCAAGGTCTCGCCGGTGGGAGCTGAGTCGATCACCAGGAGATCGTATTTGTCTTCACTGTAAAACTTCTCGATCCACAAAAAGGCAGAAGCTTCCTCCATGCCGGGGAGTACGGATAGCTCTTCTGCTACTACATTGTCTAGCCCCTGCCAACGAAAGATGGTGCGCATCAACTCCCGCATATTACCCCAATACTTTTTCATGGAATAATACACATCGAACTCTTGCCCATACAAATTAGGGGCGATTTCGACTGGCTCTGGCGATAATTCTACATCCAAGGCATCAGAAAGACTGTGGGCTGGATCGGTAGAGATGACGAGGGTTTTGTAGCCTTGCTGAGCGGCATGAAGAGCCGTAGCAGCAGCGGTGGTAGTCTTGCCTACGCCGCCTTTGCCGGTAAAAAGTAAGATACGCATAGAAGGTTAACGCTTAGCGCTTTGAACTGTTTGCAGTTCTCCCTCAGATTGTTCTCTAAATTGATCCATACGACCAAGCATGAAGCGATGCATTATGCCTGGAGCCAAGCGAGCCAATATATTCATCAATTTGCCTACCGGAGTCATGATGATTTTGCTTTTTCGTTTGGCTGCCATCTTAAGAATCAAACCAGCGGTTTGATCTCGGGTTAGTTTTTTGATGCCTTTTCTCTGGGGGAGATAGGCTTTGACGCCATTGGCGTCCAAGATTTCTTTTTTAGGATCGTTTTCGGTAAAGCCTACGTAGGCATGGCCTACATAAATGCCAAACTCTTTAAACTCTAATCTCAAACTTTGGCACAAGGCAGTCAATGACATCTTGGTCATCGAATAGAGACTGTAGTAATGGTAGGTAGCCTGGCAGGTCTTTACGGCTTGCCTTA
>JBCAWW010000326.1:0-6516 GCA_038534415.1 Bacteroidota bacterium
CAACCAAAATGTTTTCTTCTGAAAGATTCGCATGAGCCACTGGTAGGTCTTGCACTTCCTTGAAAATCTTTCAGAAGAAAACATTTTGGTTGTAAGCAAGCGTAAGTGGAATCTGCAAAAAAATCTAAGCATCCACTTTGTAGGCTTCACCTCTGAAGATATCAGCAAAGCTGAAATGATCAAGCAAACTCATAAGATGTTTGCCCGCACCCTTGGAGAAAATTTCTACAAAGATTTTCGTAAAAAGTTCCAACTCTAAGCTAAGGCTTTATGAATACTGAACTCCTCGCTTTCATTGAGAAAAAGGAAGCAGAAGAAAAGCGTAAAAAACGAATCCGCATCCTGATAAGTAGTGGTTTGGTGATGGCATTGGCAGTAGGCGCCATTTTTGGATGGCCCATGATCAAAGGTCAGTTGGTAGAACAGCTTACTGGACAAGATGCTGCCTATATGCAAGTGCAAAAGATTGCCTTGCGCCAAGAAAACCAGCAACTCTATCCAGAGGAGATCGGTGAAAATGGGCCTTTTATAGAAGTAGACCAACGTCCCCAATATCCAGGTGGAGAGCCCGCTCTCTATCGTTTTTTGTCGCAACAGATCAGATACCCTGATTTGGCCGCGCGACAAAGACTGGAAGGTAGTGTTTTGGTGCGCTTTGTCATCGAAGATGACGGCAGCATAGCTAAAGCCGAAATCGTCAATGGTATTGGGATGGGATGCGATGAAGAAGCATTAAGAGTGATTAATAATATGCCACGCTGGATCCCAGGACAAAAGGAAGGGAAAAGTGTTCCTGTTTACTCAAGTTTGGCGGTTAATTTTAAATTCTTGCAATAGAATCTAAGAGAGGATAGGTAGGTTAATCTAATCCTGTAAGTAGGAGTGTCCGCAATAGGACACTCCTTTTGTTGTTATTTTCTCTACCTTCGTTCTATATTCACCAATAGGGCAATCTAAATTAGACCTCTCCTTATGAAAATTGGATTTATCGGACTCGGAAAAATGGGTGGCAATATGGTCCACCGACTCCTACGCAAAGGCCATGAGGCTGTCGTATGGAATCTCACTCAAGACGAAATTGACCAAGCGGTTTCACACGGAGCTGAAGCTGCCAAAGATCACGCGGAGCTTGCTGCAAAACTCCCCGAACGTAAAGTTGTTTGGCTTATGGTACCTTCCGGAAAACCTGTAGATCTAAACATCGACCAGCTACTCCCCCACCTCAAAGCAAACGATATCGTCATCGATGGTGGCAATTCTTTTTGGCGCGACTCCGTCAAACGCGGCCAAGCACTCGCCGAGAAAGGAATTCACTACATCGATTGTGGTGTGAGTGGAGGCGTGTGGGGCCTTGAAAATGGGTATTGCCTCATGTATGGTGGTGCCGCCGAACCAGCAGCCCACATCAAACCATTTATTGAAGCACTAGCCCCAGAAGGCGGCCATCATTACTGCGGCGCCAGCGGATCAGGACATATGGTCAAAATGGTGCACAATGGTATCGAATACGGTATGATGCAAGCTTATGCCGAAGGATTCGAAATCATGGAAAAAGCCGATTATGGCCTCGACCTAGAAGCCATTGCAAAGATGTGGATGCACGGCAGTGTAGTACGCTCTTGGTTGCTTGAATTAGCTGGTCTCGCCTTAGGCCAAGATCCTAAATTGGACGAAATCAAGGGGTATGTAAATGATTCAGGAGAAGGCCGCTGGACGATCCAGACTGCTATCGACTTTGACGTTCCCGTACATGTAATTGCAGCCTCTCTTTTCACCCGTTTCGAATCTCGTCAAGATGAGTCATTTGCGATGAAAATGCTGGCAGCCCTAAGAAACCAATTTGGTGGTCACGCAGTAACAAAATCAGACGACTAAGCTTAACTCTCTTACAATAACATGACAGTAACTGAGCCCCAAATCCTCACGATATTTGGTGCGTCAGGAGACCTAACTTATCGCAAACTAGTCCCGGCAATATTTGACCTGTATCAGCAGGACTTTTTGCCGAGCTGCTTTGCGGTATTGGGGATCAGCCGCACCAATTTCTCAGATGAAGCCTTTCGAGAAAAAATGATCGAAGGGATCAAGCACTTTTCCAAGACCGATACAAGCGATGATGCCCGTATCGAGGAATTTTCAAAAATGCTCTACTATATCTCGGTTCAAACCAAGGAAGTAGAGGATTATGCCAAAGTCAAAAACAAACTAAGCGAATTAGACAGTCAATGTGGTACGCAGGGTAATTATATCTTTTACCTCTCCACTCCGCCAAGCCTGTATGAAATAATTCCGGCTAACCTTGCGGCTCATGGCCTTAACCAAGAAGGAGAGGGCCAAGGCTGGAAAAGACTGATCATCGAAAAACCCTTTGGCTACGACCTCAATACCGCTCAAGAGCTCAACAAAAAGCTCATGGCCGATTATAAGGAACACCAATTGTATCGCATCGATCACTACCTCGGTAAAGAAACTGTCCAAAACATGCTCGTTACCCGTTTTTCAAACGGCATTTTTGAGCCGCTTTGGAATCGTAACTTTATCGATCGTATCGAGGTTACGGGCGCTGAAAGTATAGGCGTAGGAGATCGTGGTGGTTATTATGACGGTTCAGGTGCTATGCGCGACATGGTCCAAAACCACCTCTTGCAAGTCGTGGGCATGATAGCAATGGAGCCGCCGAGCGTCATCGAAGCTACTTCCATTCGCAATGAAGTACTGAAGGTATTTCAGTCCATCCGTCCAATTAGCGAAGAGGAAGTCGAAGATTTCGTAATTCGCGGCCAATATGTCGAATCCGTGGTCAAAGGTGAGTCTGTAAAAGGGTATCGCCAAGAAAAGGGCGTTCCGGAAGAATCTCGCACCGAGACCTTTGTCGCGATGAAGTTTTTCATTGACAATTGGCGTTGGGGCGGCGTGCCTTTTTACATCCGTACTGGCAAAGCCTTACCAACACGAGTTACCGAAGTGGTGATTCACTTCAAAGAAACGCCCCATCGCCTCTTTAGCACCCAAAGCGGCAGTCCTGACAACTTCAATTGCCTAGTGCTCCGGATCCAGCCTGATGAAGGCATCTTGCTCAAGATTGGTATGAAAGTACCAGGAGCTGGTTTTGAGGTCAAAAGCATGAATATGGATGTTCACTATAGCGATATGATAGATCAGTATTTGCCTAGTGCCTATGAACGCTTACTACTAGACGCAATGCTAGGGGATGCGACCTTGTATGCACGAGGCGATGCGGTTGAAGCGGCTTGGAAATTTGTAGATCCGATCCTCAGCGCTTGGGCCAATAACCCCAACATCAAAGTCCATGGCTATCCAGCCGGTACTTGGGGGCCCGAAATTGCAGACAATCTCATAGAAGGCGAAAACCTCACTTGGCGTTATCCCTGCAAAAACCTCGCTGATGATGGAATTTATTGTGAATTATAAATGGAAAAGATAATCTCTAAAAGCCCAATTGCGGTTGCCGAAAACTTCGCAGCTTGGTTAGCAGACCGTATTGTCCCCGGAAAAGCGTTTCACATGGCGCTTTCTGGGGGCAGTACACCCAAAATATTATTTGCTCACTTGGCGGCACATTATCAGGACAAAATCTCCTGGTCTGATCTTCATTTATGGTGGGGTGATGAGCGTTGTGTTCCGCCAGAGCATGCTGATAGCAATTATCGCATGACCAAAGAGCTTTTGATAGATCATGTTGGGATTCCTTCGGAGAACGTTCATCGCGTTCTGGGTGAAGCCGATCCGTCAGCTGAAGCAAAACGTTATGGCGCTGAAATTGATCGCCTTATCCCTCAAAAAGAAGGCCTCGCTGCTTTTGATTTGATCATGTTGGGCATGGGTAGCGATGGGCATACAGCCTCTATTTTTCCACATCAGATGGAACTGCTCCACAGCGTAGAAACTTGCGTAGTAGCCACCCATCCTGAGAGCGGTCAAATCAGAGTTTCGCTATCTGGACCTGTCATCAATAATGCAGATGCGGTTGCCTTTCTAGTTACAGGAACAAGTAAAACGGAAAAGGTTCAAGCAATCTTTTCGGGCTCAGAAGAAAGCAAAATCTATCCTGCGGCCCACATTGCGCCAAGAGGAGAACTATTTTGGTTTCTTGATGAAGCGGCCTCGGCCTAACGACTAGCAAAATATTTCGACATTTTGTAGTTTAAGCCCCTATGTCGTCCAAAATTAGACGGATATCAATTGGCTTATTTATCTTATGCTTAGGCATTGTCCTCAGCATCAGTGCTTTTAGCCTTTATGATATCCAAAGGAGGGCCTGGGGGCAAACTATTTCCGATCCACCTTCTGTTCTAAAACTCAAGAACAATCAGCCCTTAGCGGATAGCCTCCTCCCCTCCCCAGCAATTCCCCTGAAGTATAGTCAAAGCCTCAGCTTCGACGGTTTCCAAAGCCCATCAAAGCGATATAAACCCTGGACAAGATGGTGGTGGCCAGGCAATTTGGTCCAAGAATCAGTCCTTGCGCAAGAGCTTGCTCGACTGGATAGTATCGGTTTTGGGGGCGTCGAAATTCAAGCCATCGCTTTAGCATATGGCGAACTTAGCCAAGAACAGGATAGCCAGCTCTTCAGCGTACATTCTGATCGCTATCATCAAAATATCCAATCCGTATTAGACCATTTAGGCGATAGTAGTGAGTTCAAAATTGATCTTTGCCTGGGCTCGGGGGATCAAAGCGGCGGTCCTCATATCAATCTCAATGACAACCTCCAGTCTCTCTTTTGGGGAGAATCACATATCCTAGGTGGCAAAAAGATAGAGATAAGCGTTCCGCGAGCGGAAATACCTAATAGCTATTATGTCAGTGCTTTGCTAGAAGAAGAGCACGACAGAAATATAATGGGATTTCATCAAGGAGCACTGAGGTTGATTGCCTTGATTGGAGCAAAAGCTCGGATAGGTAAACGCTCACTCAACCCCATGAATTTGAGTGATCAAGTGGTCTTGGATCCAGATTCGCTATTCATACTGACCGATTTAGTAGATGATCGCAACCAATTGCATTGGAACGCGCCCAAGGGGTACTGGAAGATCATTGCGGTATATGCCGGTCCCAATGGGGAACGCCCCTCTCATAGTGCAAGCATGGATCCAGGCTTTGTGGTCAATCCCTTAGATTCTGCGCGTATTGTTTCTCATCTCAATACTCTCTTCAAAAGTGAGACGGGTTTTCTACGGCATCAACACAATAGCATGAGGGGCGTCTTTAAAGACAATTATGCCCTGAAGGTAGAACGACTTTACAGCCAAGATTTGTTTGAAGTCTTTGCTCAAAAGAGAGGCTATGATCTCACTCCATACTTACCGACCATTGCCAAGCCAGGGGCGGATAACTTTATGTACGACGCTTTGCGATGGCCTCGGGCTTCCATGTATTCGCTAACGGCCATAGATGAGCGTATCCAATATGATTATCAAAAAACGGTTTCTGACCTTCTAATTGAAAACAGTTTAAATAATAGCAAAAAATGGGCAGAATCTCAGGGTTGGTATTATCGAGCTCAGCCTTATGGAATCGACATTGATATCATCAAAGCGGCTGGTCATACCAGCATTCCAGAGCTCGAGCAAGATTATGCGGGCGGTAGCAAACTATTTATGAAACTCGTCAGCTCAGGGGCGCATTTGTATGATCGTCCGTTGATCAGTGCTGAAAGTTTTGCTCATGAACAAAAAGCCTATACGACTTCTCCTCAAAAACTAAAAGTAGCAGCAGACAAACTCTTCCTCTCTGGAGTCAACCAATTGGTTTATCACGGCACCCCCTATCCCTGGCAGAAGGAGGATTTTGGCACTGAAGGCTGGTTTCCCTTTGCTAGCCCTCACAACCGAAAGCTCAACTGCTCTGGCAATTTTAGCCCTAAACATAATCTCTGGCCTCATTTGGGCCAGTTCAATCAATACGTTAGTCGTTGTCAGTATCTCTTACAACAGGGCAAGCCGCAGGCCGAGGCCTTGGTTTATTATCCCTTCCTAGGGTTTCCTAGCACCTTTGCCCAAATAAAAGACTACCAGGAAATTTACTTTAATGGCGACCTGCCTCCTTGGGACGAATCACCGATCGCAAGAGAGGGAATAAGCGTTCCCGGACAGGGCGAAAAAGCGGCTATACCACATGAGGCATGGTATAAAAAAACTGCTACCATGTTGGAAATGCTCGAAAACCAGGGCATCAATTGGGATTGGTGCAATGACGAAATCTTGCAATCAAGCCGTTGGGAAAATGGATTTTGGAAGATAGGCGAGCAAAAATATACCTATCTCATCCTGTCTCATGCTCCTCATATTTCTTATGCGACGGCACTTCACCTAGACTCTTTGGCCAATTTAGGTGCACCGCTGGTGATATATGGCGAGCCACCACTAGCCCAAGCGGGCTTTTTTGATTTTCAGGATCGAGACCCTGCCATCGCCAGACTCATGAAACAAAGGCAAGCTGGTAGAGAACTGAATAATCCCGCTGACCTGCGTAATCATTTGCAGCGCATCAGAG
>JBCAWW010000327.1:0-6476 GCA_038534415.1 Bacteroidota bacterium
CTTTGCGCATGCAGGAACGCATAAAGCTTCGCAAAGTATGTCCGGCAAATAGTTCGCCTACCTCCAAATACTCGTCATTGGCTACTTTTTGTTTGACCGTACTTAGGTCAAGATCAAAGGCGGTCTCTATATCATTGAGGACTTTATCGGTATTGAGGATCAATTCTTCGTAACGAATCTCATGAACCGCATGATTGGGACGCAGCATTTTGAGGGTATACTGGCAAAGCGAATTGACCAGTAAATAGTATAGATTGGCGCTGCTCCAGCTTTTGGTGGGGATATAGACATCGGTTTTGGCAAAGGAGCGTACCACCTGTACGGGATCGCGTTTGATGTAGAGGTAGCAGGTCCGGTAATTGAGGGTATCGCTCATGGCGAGGGCTCGACCCGGATATTTGGAGGAATCCACTATGATATTTTCATCGATACGCTCGAAGAGCATTTGGTAAAATTTCTCCAGATAGGCTTGGTACTCTTGATAGGCCTTTTCGTCATTCCAGCCAAATAAGCGTTTCAGGTATTGAGTGTGGTACTCGACCTTGTGATGGACGTTTTTTTGGTGGTTGACATCAATTTGAGGCAAAAACTCTTTGCCAAAGGTGTCCCAAAATATCGTTCGTTCTGGTTTGCTTTCTAGTCCTTTGACGATGCCTTCATCTATGGCATAGCGGTTGAGTTCTCCGCCGCTAAAAATGCCATCTGCATTGCCAAGCAGCACATCTAACAAAGTGGTGCCGCTACGGCCCGCCCCGATAATATAAATGATGGTTTTATTCATTGACATTTAAAACAGGCTTCGCTGGTGATGAATAGTTTTTGATTTTATGGGCGAGGTCTTTGGAGATGATTTCCGCTCCCGCATGGTTGAGGTGAATTTCGTCTCCAAAATATTGGTTTTGACCTATCAAGCTAGAATCTCGGGAATAGTTCCAAAGGGGGACCTGTAAACGCGCTGCCATCTTTTCAATCTCCCGATTGCGAATGTAATCTCCTGAGATGATAGGCGAAATTACGAAGTAAAGCTCAGATCCCGCCGCTTGTGCTTGGACTAAGCGTTGCTCGAGGAGCTGTAATTGAGAATGCCCTACTTGGAAATCAAATCCAGTGGTATCGGCTGCTGCGGGAATATAGTTTTCCGGCATAGTCTTGTATTGCGGAAGGTACCCATTGAGGTCCGTTTGAGGCTTGGCGCTATATCGGATTAGGTGGACCACGCTTGAGTTATAGGTATAAAGCTTAGAGAGCAGCAAAAACCTTTCCATTGGACCTCTTTGCTCTATATGCGGGCGCAAAACTGGGGTATTCCAATAGTAGGGTTTGAGATCCGAGAGCTTGTCAAAATTAGCTTCCCCATAAAACAAATCTCTATCGATATTGATGACGATCTTGCGAGGAGTATAGCGTTCTAGTATAGCAGCCATCATTGCATCGCAATAATAAAGGTGTTGTCCACGTGCGCCTAAATTATAGCCGCTCAAGCCCAGGCTATCGCTAAATATAGAAGGGATAAAGTGCCTCACAGCATGTGAAGTGCCTACAAAAAGTATTTCCGCTTCAGTTTGATGCAGGGCGTGGGTGATGCGATGATATTTGCCAGAGGACTGGGAGAAATACCACTTTTGTAAACCCCAACCGACAACAATATCTAGCAGTAGCAAGAGCAAGACAAACTTTCCTCCTCTTAAGAGTAGTTGTTTGAGGGCGCTATGTTGATTCGCTACTGCCATTTAGAACTGGAAATAGATAAACTGCCCACCATCAAAGACGCCTAATAAAAGAATGGCGACAATCAGGCCTGCATAAGTGAGACTTTCGGGCAGGCGAAAAAGTTGCCTTTTGGCACCCCATTCTTGATAAAGCTCCACTGACATCAAGATCGCAATGGCGATAAAGGCGTAGACCAAGTGGATCAAAAAGAAGCCTTTATAGTAAAGCGGCCCATTGAGGGTGAGGATCTGGCCTAATGCGTAGAAAGCATCCTCTATGTTGTTGGCTCTAAAAAACACCCAAGCGATCAATACCAAAATATAGGTAACAAGGATGCTAATACCTTTATAAAGACTACTAGGCAAGGCCTTGGCTAAGCGTTCCCTGAAAGGGCGTAAAACTAAACTCAGCACCAAATAAAAACCATGTAAAGCACCCCATAAGACAAAGGTCCAATTGGCTCCATGCCATAGTCCGCTGACGATAAATACGATCAGGAGGTTGAGATACCAACGCGCTACGGAGACTCGATTACCGCCTAAGGGGATATATAAATAATCTCTAAACCAGGTCGAAAGCGAAATATGCCAGCGCCGCCAGAAATCAGAGATGCTGCTTGCAAAATAGGGCCGTCGGAAGTTTTCCATCAAATCATAACCCATACAGCGAGCAGTACCAATGGCTATATCGCTATAAGCCGAAAAGTCGCAATAGATCATAAAGGAAAAAAGGACCGTAGCCAGTAGTAGACTCAATCCAGAAAACTCCTCCGGTTGAGCGTAGATTTCATCGACATAGAGTGCTAGACGATCCGCGACTACTAGCTTTTTGAAAAATCCCCAAAGCATCAGTTTGATGCCGCTTGAGATACGCCCGTAATCCAATGATTGCGCTTGTTTGAATTGGGGGATCAGATTGCCCGGTCGCTCGATCGGACCCGCGACTAATTGCGGGAAAAAGCTCACATAGAGGGCAAAAATCCCTAAATGTCGCTCTGCTTTTTGCTGGCCCCAATAGATGTCGATGGTATAGCTTAGGGTCTGAAAGGTGTAAAAAGAGATGCCCACTGGGAGTAAAATATGGAGGTAGGGCATATAAAATTCGATGGCAAACTGATCTATAATAGCTTGCACCGATTGGTTGACAAAATTGAGGTATTTGAAAAAAAAGAGAACTGCGAGATTACTCACTACAGATAGGGCGAGATAAAACTTTCGTTTAGAGGCTTTATCGCTCTTTTCCATTTGAATAGCCGAAAAGTAAGCTACCAAGGTCGAAAAGATGATCAGGATCAGATACTCCGCTTTCCAAGAAAGGTAAAAATAATAGCTAGCTGCTAGTAATAAGGCCCATCTAAAACGGTGAGGCAGTAAGAAAAATAGACTCACTACCGTAGGAAAAAAGACCAAATATGCGAGAGAATTGAAAAGCATCTAGCAATTTAGAATTAGGGCAGGAGTTGGGTAAAAGCGGCTAAAGAAGCTAATTGTAAATCAACCAGAGAAGCGTTCGCCGGAGGCATCTCTAAATCTGAAATCCAGACGGTGTACATCCCAGCCTTGCGACCAAATTGCATATCGCTCCAAGCATCTCCAATCATAATCGAACGCTTGAAATCAATCTCAGGGAAATCTTTTTTTGCTTCTAATGCCATCCCTATTTTGGGTTTTCTCCAGCCTTTATGATCGTTTTCGGGGTGAAAAGAGCAGTGATATACCTGATCGATTTTGCCACCAGTGGCTTCGATTTGGACCAACATTTTGTGGTGAATGATCTGCAAATCCTCCTCACTCATCAAGCCCCTATCGATCCCTCGCTGATTGGTCACAATAATCAGACGGCCAAATATGCTTTGGAAATGCTGAATCGCAGCTAAGCTTCCGTCGATAAAAATAAATTCCTCCCAACGTTTTACATAGTCATTGTCTCGTTTGCGGTTGATTACGCCGTCTCTGTCGATAAACAAAGTCCATGAACGGTCTATCTCGCTGAGGTTCAAAGTGGAAGACTGGCTCATGGAGTAGGAGGGAAGAGGGTTTTTTCGATACGTTCGCAGAGTATATGTCCTAGCAAAAGGTGGCATTCTTGGATGCGAGGGGTGTCTTCAGTAGGGACGCAGAGTAGAAAATCACTGTGGGCCTTTAAGGCACCACCACCTTGTCCGCTAAGACCTAGGGTGAGGATGCCTTGTTGCTGAGCGGTTTGCATGGCTGCGACTACATTGGGAGAGTTGCCAGAAGTTGAAAGGCCTACCAAAACATCGCCGGGCCTACCTTTGGCGAGCAATAAGCGCCTAAAAGTCTCATCATAACCATAGTCGTTGGCCACGGCAGTAAGATAAGAGGAGTTGACATGCAGGGCTTCTGCGTATAGTGGGGGACGATAAAAATAAAAACGACCGGAAAGTTCGGCTGCTAAGTGCTGGGCATCTGCAGCGCTGCCTCCATTGCCACAAAAAAGGATTTTGTGCCCAAGCTGAAGGGCTTGGATCATCTTGTCTGTCGCCTCTTTGAGGGTCGTCAGTAAAGCCTCATCCTCCAACATTTGTGATTTGATGGTGATGGATTGGGCGATGATGTCCTTTATATGTTGCATAGAATGAGGCCGGTTTGTCTGTTGAACGCTTCAAAACTACAATTCATTGGCTTGCTTCCCCAAATTGTGGGCAATTCGTTTATGACCAGGGATTGCGGTATTTGCCTCTTTTTTGGAGCCAGAGGAGATAAAAGTAAGGGAGATCATCCACAAAGTAACGTTTGAGCATGCGTCCCGGTTCTTGAAAGATGCGATGGAGCCATTCGAGACCTATTTTGCTGATCCACTTCGGGGAACGCTGCACCAGCCCCGCCTGAAAGTCGATGGTAGCCCCTATCGCAAAGATGAGCTTGATGCCCGCTAGCTGCTGTCGATGAGCCATGATCCATTTTTCTTGTTTAGGCGCACCTACTCCAACGGCCAAAACGGTAGCTCCTGATTGCTGGATGAGTTGGATGATCTTAGCGTTCTCCGAAGGAGTATCCTCAAACCCAAAAGGTGGGCTATAACCGCCAACAATGACTTGAGCACCTGCTTTGTTGTTGATGTTATCGGCTGCTTGACGAACGGATTCTGGGGTGCCTCCGAGAAGAAAAATCTTCACCTCTGCCGTATTATGGGCGTGATATTGACAAAAGGCTGGGAAGAAATCAGAGCCGGCAATTTGCGCTTTGATCGCCTTACCCGTAGCCCAAGCGGCCGTTAATTGGATGATACGGCTATCACAAACGACATAATCAGCTTCCTGGTAGACCTCATAAAAGCTGCGATCTTTTTGCAGCTTCATCAAATGATCAACATTGGGGGTGAAAACAATCCCACTTTGGAGTTGAGCCAGAAATTCGTCGAAACCTAGATTGTGAATATCGAGATTGAGATTACGAACCGTTTCCTTAGAGAATTGAGGCGGAATTAGTAAGCCTTTTCTTCTGGCCGAATGATTTTCCAGGCAGTGAGGGCAATGATTTTGATGTCTAAGATAAGGCTCCAGTTTTCGATATACCAAGAATCATATTCAACGCGTTTTTTCATCAATTCTGGATCTGAGGTTCCCCCTCGCAAGCCATGTACCTGTGCATGACCTGTAATACCGGGCGTGATGAAATGGCGAAATAGATATTTATCGATGATTTGAGAGTATTCTGCGGTGTGAATCAGCATATGCGGTCGTGGACCTACTACCGACATCTGGCCCATGAGGACATTAAAAAATTGAGGCATCTCATCAATGCTCAATTTGCGCATCAAAGCTCCTACCTTTGTGATCCGCTGATCCCCTTTGGTCGCTTGCAAGCGGTCAGATTCTTCGTTGATGGTCATGGTGCGAAACTTATACACCCAGAAATTTTTGCCGCTTTTGCCCGTCCGCAGTTGTTTGAAAATGACAGGCCCTTTGGATTCTAGTTTGATCAAAATCGCCATCAAAGGGAATAGGATAGGGAAGAAGATCAGAATCACCAAGCTGGAAAATACCAGGTCGAAAGCGCGCTTGATCATCCGGTTGAGCAAAATTTTGAGCGGCTCTTTGCGGAGTCCAAGGATTGGGATATGGCCCAAAAACTCAACGTTTACGGAACGTTTGCCAAACACATCAAAACTGGTCACTAGACGGAAATAGATGAAATTGGTATCCGCGAAGTGAGACATCTCTTCGATTAATTCTTCGCTTGCCAAAGCAATGGAGAGATAGATCTCATTGACAGACTCGCGTAAACAAAAGGCCTTGAGCTCTTCCATGGTCTCACGGATCAAAGCTTCTCGATCTGCTACTGTTAACTTTGGATCTATATGCTCTAGAAAACGATATACGGTGGTGTTTTTTGAGTCGAAATGGTGAAATATATCCGAAATAGAGCTATCGGAGCCTACGACGGCTATTTTGCGAATGTTGTAGGTAACGCTATTGTAATAATTGTAGCCTACGATCAATAGGCCTCTAAAGGCAATCAAGGTTCCCAGACTGAGGGCGTAGGAATAAAACAGGAAGTTACGAGAGATGATATCCTCCTTAAATGAAACGATATAGAAGGTAATGATGAAGAGGTGGATAAAGATCGTCGAGATCAGACTCCTCGTATAGGGTATAAAGCGCTGTAAGCGTTTAGAATCGTAACTATTATTGAAAAGTGAGGCTAAGATCCAGGCCAGAACAAAAATGAGGAATAGGGCTGAATAGGCGATCTCTTGACCTTCTAGGTTTTCAAAACAATCCTACAAAACGGATAAAAATC